>JANYBX010000243.1 GCA_025360615.1 Opitutia bacterium | reverse complement strand
AATTGCGCGACGCGTTGCGCGAACGCGCTCGGCGCTTCGGCGCGCGGGAGGCGCGTCCATTGGACGTTGACGAATGATTTCGGCACGAGCGCGTCGCGCTCTTTCGTTTCGTCCACGACGACGGGCAGCACGAACGGCGTGCCCTCGGCCATCAGGTGCGTGCGCTCGTCGGCGAGTTTCCATTCAAGGCGGAAGTAACCTTCGCGACGCGACTGCGTGTGCGCGGAGACGATCGGCACGAAGAACGCGCAATCGCGGATTTGCGCGCGGATGTTTTGGTCCCACGCGTCGCCGCCGCGCAGTTCGCTTTCGTCGAACCACACCTCGACGCCAGTCGCGCGCAACGCGTCCGCGAGGCGGCGGGCGGAGTCGGCATCCTCGTGCGCGTAGCTGAGGAAGACGGCGTGGGAAGCGCGGTCGGGCATGGGAGAAGCGGACAAATGTCCGCCGTGTTTCTGAGTGCACCGCGCGGGAGTGGCGAGCGGATTTGTGGCAAAGCGAGCCTTCGCTCACACCTTGCTTGTCATTGCGAGCCCGCGAAGCGGGCGCGGCAATCCCGCTAGAATTTCAGATGGATTGCTTCGTCGCTACGCTCCTCGCAATGACACCAACAGGCGACGCGCGGCTACTCGATCACGTGGAATTTTTTCAACGCCTTCTCGTCGATCGTCAGGCCGAGGCCGGGGACGTTTTCGTCGAGGTCGATGAAGCCATCCTTCGCGACGGGCTCGCCTTTGAAAATATACCAGAAGAGTTCGTTGCCGACCTCGACATCGACAGGCGGGAAATACTCGGCCATCGGCGAATTCAAACTGGCCATGACGATGTGGTAATTGTGCATCTGGCCGGCGTGCGGGATGACGGGGATCTGATGCGCCTCGGCGAGGGCGGCGATCTTGCGCGCGGCGGAAATGCCGCCGACGCGGTTCGTATCGAACTGGATGTAGTCCACAGCGCGCGCCTCGATGAGTTCGCGGAAACCGAAGATGGTGTATTCGTGTTCGCCGCCGGAGATCGGGATGCGGCCGCATTTTTTCAACTCGGCGTAGCCATGGATATCGTCGGGGATGACGGCTTCCTCGAGCCAGCGCAGGTTGAATTTTTCGAGGAGGGGAATCATGCGTTTCGCGTAGTCGAGGTTCCAGCCCATGTAGGCGTCGGCCATCACGTCGATGCCATCGCCGACGGTTTCACGGACGGTGCGGACGAGGGCGACGTTGTGCTGCATGCCCTCGGCGCCATCGACGGGGCCCCAGCCGAAGCGGAGCTTCATGGCCTTGTAACCCTCGGCTTTGTATTTGGCGGATTCGCGGGCGAGTTCGTCGAGCGGAGTCGAGTAGAGGCGGCTGGAATAAACGGGGATGCGCGGCTTGGTGCGGCCGCCGAGGAGGCGGTAGACGGGCTGCTTGGCGGATTTGCCGAGGAGATCCCAGAGCGCGATGTCGACGGCGCTGATCGCGACCATCGCGATGCCCTTGCGGCCAAAGGCCATCGTTTTCCGATACATGTGCTGCCAGAGAAACTCGATGTCCCACGGATCGGCGCCGAGGAGGAGCGGTTTCAAATAGAGGTCGATGACCTGCTTCGTGACTTGCGGGGAGAGGGCGGCGTTGCCGATGCCGACGAGTCCGTCGTCGGTGAAAATTTCAACGATGACCCAGCCGTGAAACGTGAACGTTCCCATCGTCGCCTTCGTGAGCATGGGCGCGATGACGTCCATCGGGTTGGTGCAAAAATGCGGGGGCAAGGGGACGGTCTTGCCTTTCCATTGAACGACGCGGGTGCGGATTTCGGTGATCTTCATAGCGGGAGGTCAGGTGGTTTTTGGAGAAAAGTTGAGCGGGGCGAGACGGGGAATCGCCAGACAGATCACGCCGAAGGCGGCTACGTGGAGCGACGCGGCGATCATCAGCACGGGCGTGTAACTGAAGCCGTGGTCGAGCAGGTAGCCGGCGAGCTGGCCGAGGACGACGCCGCCCATCGCGCCACCGAGGCCGACGAGCCCGGCGAGTTTGCCGAGGGCGGATTTGGGCACGAGATCCGTGGGGAGAATCATGACGAGCGTGGACCACGATTGCTGGCCGAAAAACGCCACGCTGAAAATCGCGAGCACCCACGCGACGGACGACGCGTGCGGGACGAACATCACCCACGGCATGAGCGCGGCGCTGGCACCGAGGGCGAGCTTGCGCGCGAGGTTCACGGAGTGGCCGCGGCGGAGGAGCCAGCTGGAAAGCCCGCCGCCGCAGAGGCAGCCGACGCCGGACGCGGCGTAGGGAATCCAGCCAACGGAGCCGGCTTGCTTGAGGTCGAAGTGATGCGCGTCGAAAAGGTATTTCGGGAGCCAGAAGAGGTAAAAATACCACGCAGCGTCGCTGAGGAATTTGGCGATGACCACGCCCCAGACCTCGCGGTGGCGGAGCAGCGCGCCGATGGAGATCGAGGCTGGTTTCGCCTCGGAAATTTCGGCGATGTCGGTCGGAGCCGAGTAGGTTTTCCACCACCAGAGCGCCCACGCGACGCCGAGGGCGCCGGTGAGAAAGAAAACCCAGCGCCAGCTCGCGACGTCTAGCCAGTGAACTTGCGTGAGCACGAGGGCGATGAGGGGCGGCGCGATCACGGCGCCGACGGCGGTGCCGGCGTTGACGATGCCCATCGCGGTGGCGCGCTCGTTCACCGGAAACCATTCGGCGACGGCTCGGGTGGCCGCGGGGAATCCGCCGCCTTCGCCGACGCCGAGGAGGAGCCGGCTCGCGGCGAGCATGAACACGCCGCCGGCGATCCCGTGGCTCGCGCACGCGAGCGACCAGAAGATCATGATGACGAGAAAACCGCGCTGCGTGCCCATGCGATCGAGCAGCCAGCCGCCGCCGAGATACATGAGACCGTAGGTGACGAGGAAGGCGGAATCGAGATACGCCTTGATCTGGTTGGTGATGGGGATGTCGGCCTGGATCGCCTTGATCGCCCACGGGAGCGTCTGGCGGTCGAGGTAGCTGATCGCGATGGCGGCGCTGACGAGCCAGGCGACGCCCCAGCGCGCGCGGTGATTCACGGATGGGCTGGAGGGGAACGCGGACATCAACGTTGCAGTTCGCCTTTTTCGGCGACGCCGGGTTCGTCGAGCAACTGGATCGAAGACGCCGGCCCGAGATCGAGCGGGGGAGTCCACTCGCTGAGCGCCCAGACGACTTTTTTCGCGGGCGTGACTTCGAGGACTTGGACGGTGGCGGGCCAGAGTTTCGGATCCTTGAGGTCGGCGGGGCACCAGTTGCAGATGACGGTGTTGCCGTTCGCGAGGCGGCTCACTTCCTGGAAGATGAAGCACTTGATTTCGGGGATGTCGGCGGCGGAGAACTGCCAGACGACCTCGCCCAGTTTGTTCACTTCGAGCACGGTGTTGTGGTAGGAGGAGATGAGCGTGTTGCCATTGTTCAGCCGCACGGCGCACCACGGGCCGGGGGTGGCGAACGACCAGATTTCTTTCCCGGCCTGATCGTATTCGGCGACTTTTTTGTCGTCCAAGTGCGCGGCGAGAAAGGTGCCGTCTTTCGTCTGGCGCACGCGGCGGAATTGAAGGTGGGCTTTTTGCGGATTGGGGACGGGGAGCGTGAGCTCCTTTTCGATTTTGCCGGTGGGCTTGTGAATGATGAAGAGGCGCGCGGGATCGCCGTTTTGCACGAGGAGCACGCGGTCGAGGCCGAGCGGTTGCACGGAGTGGATCTCGGTGCCCTTCGGCGCGGGGAAATCCCAGACGATTTTTTTGTCGGGCGTGATCTCGCTCGCGCCGACCTTGCGGCAAAAGAGGATGTTGCCGTTGGAGAGAAGGGTGGCGTCGCCGAGTTCCTGGAGCGTGCCGGTGGCGTCCTTGATCGGGATCGCGTAGGACCAGGCGACTTGGCCGTCGCGCACGAGGAAGATCGTCTGATCGCGGTTTTCGCGGTGATCCCACTCGCCGGTGTAGAGAAAAGGGTGTTGCGAGAGGCCGCGGCCCGGGAGTTTTACGAGGGAGGAAGCGGGGGCGGATTCCGCGGCGACGAGGGCGCAGGCCCAGGCAGAGCCGACGAGGAGGCAGCAGCGAAACAGGTGGAGGGGTGACATGCGGGAAGGGTAAAACGGGCGAACTACTGATATATCAGAAAAAGAACGCGAGGGATCGTCAAGCCCGGCGGCGGCAAGTCGCGCGATTGACACGGCGGGTGGGGGGCCGCATCCGGGTGGGTCGCAGCATGGCAAAAACGACGGGCAAAAAAAAGCGGGCGGAAGTGACCGAGTCGTTGTCGGCGCGGGCTTATCTCGAAATCCGAAACAAGATTTTGAAAGGCGAGCTGGCGGTGGGCACGGCGTTGTCGCGGCGGCAACTGGCGGCGGAGCTCGGCGTGAGCGTGCCGCCGGTGACGGAGGCGTTGCAGCAGCTGGAAAGCGAAGGATTGCTCGAAAGCCGGGCCCGCGTCGGGACGCGCGTGCGGGTGCCCTCGACTCAGGAAGTGGGCGACCGTTCGCTGGTGCGCGAGGCGCTGGAGACGCAGGCCTCGCGGTTGTTCGTGGAGCGTGCGCCGCGAGGGGAGAAGGACGATTTGCGGCGGCGCGGGGAACGACTCGACCGGCTCTACGCGAGTTGCGAGAAGGCGGAGGCGGATCGCGAGGCGTTGTTCGCGGCGAACACCTCCCACATGACGTTTCACCTGCGCATCGCGGAGTGCGCGCGTTGCCCGGCCCTGCGCGATGCGATCGAGAAAGAGCAGGTGCTGATCTTCAACTGGCTCTACGATACGGCGGTGCAGCGCCGCACGCTGGCATCGGATTATCACGCGCGACTGGCGGAGGTGTTGGCGACGGGGACGCCGGACGAGGCCGATGCGGCGATGCGGCACCACATCCGGCACGGGCTGCAGGAGGTGCTCGCCGGGCTGGGGCG
>JANYBX010000208.1 GCA_025360615.1 Opitutia bacterium | reverse complement strand
CTGCGCCCTCGGCTCCGCCATCTCCGCCGCCGTGCTCGCGGGCGCACATCCCGATTTCCCCACCGCGCAGCGCAAGATGACCTCCCCGAAAAAAATCAGCTACAAGCCAAAGTCCGACGCCCGCAAAACCTACGACCAGCTCTACGCGCTTTACCGTCAGGTCCACGACGCCTTCGGCGGCTTGAACAAATCGGCCGATCTCTCGCGCATCATGAAAGACCTCCTCGCTTTGAAACAAACGACCTGAGCCGTTCTCCCCCTCAATCGTTCTCCTACTCGTTCTCGTTCTCGAATTTTCCGAAACCGAGAGAGCGAGTAGGAGTAAGAGAACGAGAACGATAATCCCGATGAAAACTTCCCCTCACCTTCTTCTTTCTCTCGCTGCGTTGGGATGGGCTTCGGTGATTTCAGCGGCCGCGCAGAACCTCCCCAAGCCCGCCGCCTCCGCCTTCCCGCTCCACTCTGTCCGCCTCCTCGACGGCCCGTTCAAGCAAGCGCAGGAACTCGACCGGAAGTTTCTCCTCGAAATCGACGCCGACCGCCTGCTCGTTCCGTTCCGCGAAGTCGCGAAACTTCCCGTCACGAAGCCCCGCTACGGCGGCTGGGAATCCCGGCCGCTCAGCGGCCACAGCCTCGGCCATTATCTCTCCGCCTGCTCGCTCATGTTCGCCGCTACCGGCGACACGCGGCTGAAAGAACGCGCCGATTATGTCGTCGCTCAGCTCGCCGAAATCCAAGCCGCCAACGCCAACGGCTACGTCGCCGGTGTGCCCGAGAATCTCTTCACCGATTGCTTCGCCGGCGGTCCGCTGCGCGGCTGGGTGCCGTGGTATAACATCCACAAAACCTTCGCCGGCCTCGTCGACGCGCACGCGCTCACTGGCAACAAGCTGGCGCTCGACGTCGCCTCGAAATTCGCCGCGTGGGCCAAGCGTGGCACCGACGCGATGAGCGAAGAGCAGTTTCAAAAAATGCTCGCGATCGAGCACGGCGGCATGAACGAGGCCCTCGCCGATCTCTCTGCGTTCACCGGCGACGCCGACCAACTCGCGCTCGCCCGCCGCTTCTGGCACGCCCGCGTCCTCGATCCGCTCTCGCGCGGCGAAGACCCGCTCACCGGCCTCCACGCCAACACCCAGATCCCAAAAATCATCGGCGCCGCGCGGCTTTACGAGCTCACGGGCGAGGCGCGCTACGAAACCACCGCGCGCAATTTCTGGCAGGATGTCGTCCACCAGCGTTCCTACATCACCGGCAGCAACAGCGAGCACGAACACTTTTTCCCCGTCGGCCAGGAAGCCGCCAAGCTCACCGTCCAGTCCGCCGAGAGCTGCAACGTCTACAATCTGCTCAAGCTCACGCGCCACCTTTTCGCGTGGGAGCCGAGCGCCGAGCAGATGGATTACTACGAGCGCGCGCTGCTCGACCACATCCTCGGCACCATCGATCCCGACAGCGGCATGGCGATTTATTTCCTCTCGCTGAAGCCCGGCCATTTCAAAATCTACGGCACGCCCGACAACTCTTGGTGGTGCTGCACCGGCACTGGCCTCGAAAACCACGCGCGCTACGGCGAGAGCATTTATTTCCACAACGCCGACTCACTCTGGGTTAACCTGTTCATCGCCTCCGAGCTGAACTGGTCCGAAAAAAATCTCGTCGTCCGACAGGAAACCTCCTTCCCATCGACCAATACCACCGCGCTCGTCTTCAAAGCCGCGCACCCCGTTTCCTTCGCGCTGCGGCTTCGCATTCCCGAGTGGTCCACGCACGGCGTCACGGTGAAGATCAATGGCGAAATCCAAAAAATCGACGCCCGTCCGCAAAGCTACCTCGCGCTCCAACGCGAATGGCGCGACGGCGACCGCGTCGAGCTCACGCTGCCGATGAGCCTCCATCTCCACCGCGCCACCGACGATCCGGAAACCGCGGCGATCCTCTACGGCCCCATCGTCCTCGCCGGCGCGCTCGGCCGCGAAAACATGCCCGACGATCGCCAGGGCGATCACCTCGCCCTCGATTTCTGGCCGACGCCCGCCGTGCCCGTGCTCGTCACCGACGACGCCGATCTCTCCTCGTGGATCAAGCCCGTCGCCGGCCAGCCGTTACATTTCAAAACCACCGGCGCCGGTCGCCCCGCCGATGTCGAGCTGCTCCCCCTCTATGCGCTGCACCACCAGCGCTACACGGTCTACTGGAAACTCGTCGGCCGGACGCGTTGGACCGCGATGGAAAAAGATTTCAACGAGCAAGCCGCCCTCCGCCGCCGCGAAGACACCCGCATCGTCGACGCCATCGGTTTCGGCGAACAGCAAGCCGAGGTGGACCACCACGTGCAGGCCGGCGAGGGCAGCGAGACAGGCAACTTCGGCAGCCAACTCTGGCGTTCCGCCCCGGAGAATTCCTGGATCAGTTGCGACCTGAAGGTTCTCCCCGATCAGCCGATGACGCTGCGCTGCACCTACTGGATGCGTGAGGGGAAAGACCGCGAATTCGACCTGCTCATCGACGGCACGAAAATCGCCACGCAACGCCTCACCCGCAACAAAGCCGCCCGCTTCGACGACATCGACACCGCAATTCCCGCTGAGCTCACCCGCGGCAAAACCAAAATCACGCTCCGCTTTCAATCCGTCGGCACCGCTCCCATCGGCGCCGTCTACCACGCTCGAATTCTCAAACCATAACGCCGCCCCTTCCTCCCCAAACTTTTCCATGAAAAATCCCAAACCCCTCCGTGCCCTCGGTGTCTCTCTCACCTTGGCCACCCTCCTCACCCTCACGGCCCGCGCCGCCGAGCCCGCTGCGCCAGCCACCGCCGCTCCCGCCATGCTTACCCTTCACGCCGACCAAGCCGGCCCCGTCATCAACCGCAATCTCTACGGCCACTTCGCCGAACATCTCGGCCGCTGCATATACGAAGGCGTGTGGGTCGGCCCCGAGTCGCCGATTCCGAACACCCGCGGCATCCGCAACGACGTCGTCGCCGCGCTGAAAAATCTCAACATCCCCGTCCTCCGCTGGCCGGGCGGCTGCTTCGCCGACGAGTATCACTGGATGGATGGCATCGGCGCCCGCGAGAAACGCCCGTCGATGTTCAACTCCCATTGGGGCGGCGTCGTGGAGAACAACCATTTCGGCACGCACGAGTTCATGGACCTCGTCGAACAGCTCGGTTGCGACGCCTACATCTGCGGCAATGTCGGCAGCGGCACCGTGCGCGAGATGATG
>JANYBX010000104.1 GCA_025360615.1 Opitutia bacterium | reverse complement strand
CTCAACGCGCTCCACCTACCCAGACAGCAAAAAGCCCGGTCAAAACACCGGGCTTTGAATATACTTCATCCAAGGGGCGGCGCAGCTTATGGCAGCTTCATCAGTTCTTCCTGCGTGCACTCCTTCATCGCGGCTTCCTTGGCGCGGATCTCGGCAACTTTCTCAGGCGAGATCAGACCACTCTTGTTACCCCACTGTTGGCGGACGTAAGTCAGGACGGCGGCGACTTTCTCATCGCTCCAGTTGTAACCGGAACCGGCGACCTGCCCAAAGGCGGGCATCGCCGCAGTGCTGTATTCCGCGCCCATGACCAAGACTTTTCCCTTCAGGCCACGAAGCACGATACGGATCAGACGCTCCTCCGAGCCATTTACCCACTCGGAACCAGCCAGCGGGGGGTAAACGCCGGGCTGACCATTGCCCGTAGCCTGATGACAGGTGATACAGGCTGCCTCATATTGTTTTTTCCCAAGCACCACCGGATCGAGTTTCACGACTACGTCGGCCCCGCTGTGAGGAAGGGCGTTCTCGTCGAAAATCTTCGCGTCGAAATGCCCGGAATAACGATTCAGATAGCTACCGGCCCAGAAAATGAGTCCGCTGAAGGCGAACAGCAGCACGAGCGGCATCAGGGCGTAGTGCGCTTTTTCGTCGGGCTGGGTGCCGAGCAATTTCTCGTGCGCGGCGAGCAGGCTCGCGTCACTAGCGGCGGCTTGGTCGAGGCGAGGGTCTTGATTATCGGGAGCGCTCATTTGTGTTCGCCCTCCTTCTTGGCGGCGGCGACCGGGACCGGGCGCGCCTCAGGGTAATCGTAAACGGTGTTCAAGCTTAGCAGATAGGCCACGAGAGCCTGTGCCCGCGCCGTCGGCACGATGGCGTGACCGGCCTTGGGGGCGAGTTTCCCGGTGAATTGAAGCGCCGCAGAGGGCTTTTCACCGACGATCAGCACGTCATCGAAGAGGAATGGGGATTGCGGGTGAGTCGCCACCTTGGCGGCCGGAACGACACCGGTGTAAAGCAAGTGGGTTAACTCCTCGGCGTCGAATGGCGAGGGCTTGCGACCGGCGAGGTTCGTGAGGTCCGGCCCGATGCGCATCGCGCCCAGCTGCGGGGCGGCTTGGTGAATGTAGTCGCGGGCCACGCTCTGGCGCTCGCCCCAGCCGCGGGCTTGGTCGGCGCCGAAGCCGGGCCGGCGGACTTGTTGCGTGTGACAGGCCGCGCAACCGAGTTCGCGATACACGAGCTGGCCGCGCGCGGCGATCCCGGACAGGCGCTCGGGGAAGGCTTTGCTTTCGCCGTCATCGTAGTAAGGCGCGAGCGCGCCGAGCTGCGCATGGGAGCCGAGCACGATGCCGCCAAACGAGAGCGTCAGCGCGGCGAAAAGGCCGAGGAAAAAAAGAGGACCGTTTTTCATGTCGCTGTCGCCTCCATCTCTGCGGGGGCCACAAATATATTTTCCGCCGGCACGGCAGGCTTCGTTACGAGTGTCCGGACGAAATTCACCGCGAGGAGTAGATTGCCGAAAAGCAAAATCGCCTGGGCAACCGTCGCCGCGAGCAGCCATGGACGCGTGGCGGTGGCGATGTCAGCGAATGGGACCTTGGGGTCAAGGAGCGCATGGCCTTGCACCCAGCCAGCCGCGCCGAGACTCACGACGAGCAGGGCGACGCCGAGGATTGCCAAGATCGCATGTCCCGAGACCAACGTGCCCGACGCCCAGCGTTGGCCGGTGAGCCGGGGCAGGGCAAAATAGAGCGCACCAAAAAGCAGCATCGAAACCGCGCCGTAGAGCGCGAGTTGCTGCTCCGCCTGATCGAAGAAAGTAAACTGGGTGACCAGCGCGACGACGCGCATGGAGGTGAGGGCGTTGAGCAAACCGCCGAGCACGTAGGCCAGCAGGCCGAACGAGATCAGCCGCAGCGCCACACCACCGCCGCCGAACGCGCCGCGCAGATTCAGGGCAACCACGACGAAGTGAAAAATCATCAGGGAGCACGAGACGATGGCCATCGTAGAAATCCAAGCCGGCACCGGACCACCGATGAGGTGGCGACCGCCCGTCCAAGCTCCGATGACGACGAGTGTCCAGAAACTGAGTGCGGCGAACTGATAGGACGGCAACACGCGGCCGGTGACCTTGGGCACCACGTAATAGGCGGCGCCGAGCGCGAGTGGCGCGAGCCAGAGCGCGTAAACGCCCTGCGCGAACCAACCGGCGGCGACGGCTTGCAGCACGCCGCGCAGCGGAGCCCAGAAGAGCGTCACCTGCGCGACCGAGAAGAGCCACGGGAAGAGGAAGAGCGCGGCGAAGACATACCATTGCGAGGCGAAGGTCGTCTCCGTGCGGCGGTCGCTCCAGGCGAGCACGCCGGCCACGGCCATCGCGCCGAAGGCGACGAGGAGGAGCGGTTGCACATAGCGCGGGAGTTGTAGCAGCGAGAAGCCGGTGGCGTCGCCCGTGGCGATGCCGATCAGGCCGACCGTGACGCCAAGATTCCAAAAGAGCATGCCGACACTGATCCAGTTACCGGCGCGGAGGCTTTCGCCACCGAGGCGGGCGAGAATCCAGAGGCCGAGAGCGAGGCCGGCGTTGGCGAGCCAGCCGTAGACAAAGGCGGTCTCTTGCAGCGCCTGCGTGTGGCCGTAGGTGAAGAACGCGCAGTCGGCCATGAACCCGGGCGTGTGCAACTGCACGCTCGCGATCAGCGCGAGCACGCCGCTCACGAGCAGCCACACGAGCGCGGAGGCGAGCATGGGCAGCAATGGACAA
>JANYBX010000101.1 GCA_025360615.1 Opitutia bacterium | reverse complement strand
GGGAGGAGGCGCGGGAGGGAGGTTGTTGATGAGGCGGACTCGGTGCTAGTTTTTGCCGGTTTTCTCTTTCACGAGCAGGCCGAGCATCGAGTCGAGGAGGCCGTTGGTGCCGCCGGTGTTTCCAGTGACGGAAACGTCGGGGACGATGCGGACGCCGCGTTCGCCGACGGTCTGCATGAGCTGCATCACGGTGTAGCTTTGCGCGCCGAGCGCATCCACACCGGCGCGGTAGGCTTCGGCTTTCGCGTTACCCGTCGCGCGAATCGCATCGGCTTCGCCGAGGGCGCGGAGCTTGGTGGACTCGGCTTCACCGTTGGCGGAGCGGATCGCGGATTGCGCGCGGAGTTCAGAGATGCGCACGCCTTGGTCGGCGTCGACCATTTGCTGCTGGATGTTCGCGAGCGCGGTGGCTTTGACGAGTTCCTGGCGCTGGCGTTGGGCGAGCTCCTGCGTCTCGTAGGTTTTCTTTTCCTCCTCGGCGATTTTGCGGTCCGTCTGCGTCTTCATGAGCTCGGCGGGCGGCGTGATGTCGCCGATGAGCGTGTCGATCGCCTGCACGTCGTAGGCGGCGAGGGCGACGCGGATGTGCTCGGAGGCCTCGACCTGGCGCTCGCTGCGGGCGTTCAGGAAATCGAGGACGGTGTGGTGCTGCGCGGAGTTGCGGAAATAATTTCCGACGATGGGTTGGAGCGCGTGGTCGACGAGGTTTTGCATCGAGCCGATGCGCGAGATCACTTTCGGGGCGTCGAGCGCGCCGACGTGGATGATCTGGGCAACATCGAGGTTGAACGCGAAACCGTCGCGCGAGCGCACGGTGATGGAGCTGAGCTTCGCATCGTAGTGGTGCGCCTCGGTGCGGTTGGCCCAGTTGAGGACGATGTTGGTGGTGGGCACGAGTTCGACGCGCATGACGCGGGTGTTGACGGGATGCTTGCCGGGGAAGAGCGGAGAAACCCAGACGCCCTTGTGGCCGACGTTGACGAGATCGCCGTGCTTGAACGCCGCGCCGCTGACGTCTTCGTGCGCGAGGCCGACGAAGGAAATCACGACGCCGACGGAGCCGATGGGGATATTGAGCATCGGGACCTGCTCCACCTGGGCGAACCACGGGTTGAGATTCCACGAGCCGCTGAGGAGGACCTGCTCCTGCAGACCGCGGCGGCCGCCGTCGGTGATGAACGACTGCGCGTTTTGGAAGTTGTCATGGTCGTGGATGAGCGTGCCCGCGATTTCGCCCGCTTCGATCGGGCGGCCGTCCAGCGTGGTGACGATGCCGACCATGTCGGACTTGATCTGCGTGATTTTTAACTGGTCGGCCGACATGCCGTGATTCGCGGCGTTGGCGGCGGTGATGATTTGAAACAAGGCCGGGTTAATCCGGTAGGTGCCCGCAGTGAGGATGCCGAGCTGGCGGCCCTTCTCGCCGCCGGCGAGGAGGAACTTGCGCGCGTCCTGATAGCTGTCGCACGCGATCACTTTGCCGAGGATGCGCTCGGCGGGGATCGGCGTGCCGGCGGCGGCGACGACGAGCGCGATTTCGCCGGAGGCGATGTCGACGACGGGCGTTTTCGCGATGCGATACTGCCAGAAGAACAAGCCGAAGTGCAGGCCGGGCGGGAGTGTATCGGCTTGGTAGCCGGCTTCGCCGTCGAGCGCGATGAACTGGCCCGCGGGCAGACTGCGGCTCGCGAATTTCTTAATGACGACGCCGGCCTGATCCTCGCGGATGACGACGAGGCCGAGGAGGAGCGGCGAGAAGATCGCGGCGGCGAAGAGGAGGCCGACGCGTTCCGCCCAGCCGTCGGCGAGGAGGAAGCCGGTGAGCACGAGGACGAGCGACGCGGAGCCGAAGAGCAGGCGCGCGGGGAGGGTGCGTTGTTTAAGAGCGAGGCCTTTGAGGACAAGGCTGGCGCCGATGAGGACGAGGTGCGCGAAAATGCTCGCGACACCGCCGAACGTGAGGAGCTGGGCGTTCATGGTGGTTTTCTCCGAAATGCGTCGCAGCACGCGCGGTATTCCCGCGCGGACAAACGAAGCGGTTGCTGTGGAGCGACCGTGGAGACACCGCGAGAGCGGGCCCTAGAGGATCACCCTTCCCATTGCCGACGAGGTTAGCTGACGGGCTTGGTCGTGGAAAGTGACCTTGGGCGCAGTTGCCTGCGTCCGTTCGCCCCGTCCGCCGCGTTTTTGAAGATCAGAAGCGCAGCGGAAATTGGTTCCCCCGTGAAAACGCCGAGGAAGCGGCGTCGCCTTAGGCGGTGAAAGAACTCGAACGTGGCGGAGAATGAGACCACGCGCTGGGCGATCAAGTTATCCACACCAGAGGTGATGCAACTCGCGGCGCGCGGGCCGGATGGCCGGATTTTTTACGGTGCACGGTGGAAGGGCGGGTGGGCAGGCCGGTGGTATGGAATCCCAAATCAGTCGGGAAATTTTCCCGGCCGCGCACCGGTTCTCCCCGGGTTTTTTGGATCGAGCCTCTGGTAGGATGGCGGGAGCACAAGGGCCTGCCCGACCACCATTTCTGGCGGCCCTTTTAATCCAACGTTTGCCCCACGCATCACGACCGCAGGGGGCAATCTCCCACACCGGCCGTGAACCCTTAGTCCCGATTTGACCATGTATCTCACTCCCTTCTTCTTCGCGAAGGCCCTTTGTCTGCGCCTCGCAGGCGAACAGCATCGCAGCGTTTCCGCTCCGCATTTGCGCCGGGGAATTCCCCCCGCGCGGCGTCCATGGGTCGCGTGGTTTGCGTGCGGCCTGCTCTCGGTCATGGCGTTGCTGAGCGCGCGGGCCCAGTTTGCCCCGGCTACCGGGCCGGTGAACAACACCGTGAATTTTCAAAGTGTGAGTTCCGGTAACAACGGCTTCTTCGCCACGATCGACAACGCCGCCAAGACGCTCTCGATCACGCGGCCGGGAAATCCCACCGTCAGTTACTCCGCGCCGGCTGGCAGCGGCACGCGCATTCTGTCCTACGCGTGGGTCGGGCCGGCTGGGCTGCTCGCGAAAACCATCGAGAGCGACGCCATCAACGTGAAGATCACGCTCCATCTCCTGCGGCTACAAATCGCCAACGTCGCCAACGTGCAGGCGCCCGGGCTGATCTCGCGCACGTTTTTCACGAGCGAACATCCCAACCTCAGGGTCGACAGCAACAGCGACAGCCTCGTCGTGTTTACGCGCATTTTCACCGACGACATTCCAGGCAACGATTCGACGGAGATCACGCTCTGGCGCACTGATACCGGCGCGTCGCTCTGCGGCCTCGGCTCGGTTGACCGGCAGGTGAGCGATACCTTCACCGCGGCCGTGAGCGGCACCGATGTGAGCATCACTTGGAACAAGACGCCGACTCCCTTCACCACCACTTGCCCGCTGCCCAAGGGCGTCCTCGCGGTCAGCCCGCAGCCGCTCACGTTCGGCCAAATCCTCAACAACACGACCGCCGATCGCGTGCTCACGCTTAGTAATACCGGCGACGATACTCTCACGGTCAACACCATCGGCGCTTCGGCGCACTACGCGCCGGTCGGTTTCGCGGCGGTGATGTTACAGCCCTCCGGAAGTCAGGGAAGTTCTGCGAACGTGACGATCCGGTTCACTCCCGCCGGCGCACCCGCGACCGGCACGCAGGCGTTCAACGAGAGCCTCCCGATCACGCGCACGCCGGCGAATGGCGCGGCGACGGTCGTGTGCCAAGGCTCCGCGAAGGCGCCCGTGCCGCAACTCACGGTGACGCCGCTGAGCCGCAACTTCGGCTGCGTCATTCCGGGCGCTGCGCCCACGCTGACCTTCGCGATCACAAGCACGGGCGATCTGCCGGTGACGGTGACTTCGATCGCCGGCCCGGCCGCGCCTTACGCCCTGACACCACCGGCTCCGGCGATTTTCACCATCGGCACACCGATCCCGCCGGGCGTGCCCGCGAAGACCTTCACCATCACGTTCGCGCCGACCGGCACGGGGACGTTTAACGACTCGATCGTCATCACTTCCAACGATCCGGTGAATCCCACGCGCACCGTCACGTTGACCGGCATTGGCCACGTGCCCGCGCCGAAATTTGTCCAAGACCCGACGGTGACCGTGCTCAACTACGGCAGCATCGAGACAGGTTACCGTTACGGCAAAGGCGTGAAGTTTAAAAACACCGGCGACCTCGATCTCCAGTTCACCGTCGAGGTGCTGGGCGACGCGCGCTTCACGGTGTCGACCACGCCGGACGTTCCCGGACCCGGAGTGCGCGGGCCGTTCCTCGTGACGATTCCGGCGAACGCCATGTGCAGCAACGGCGTCACCGAGCAGATTCTGCGCGTGACCTTCGATGCGATATTGCCCGTCGGCGGACCTTACACCGGCACGCTCCGCATCACGGCCATCAACGATCCCACCGCGCCCGCGCAGCCGATCGACATCGCGCTCACCGGCAGCGTGATCGCCGCCAAGTCGCTCGACGCCGCCCTTGTCGTCGATCGCTCCGGCAGCATGGCGGACAACATGGCGCCCGGCGCCGGCACGAAAGCGCAGGCGGTGCGCTCGGCCTCGCGGCTGTTCTTCGAGTTGATGCGGGTGGACGTCGGCGATCGCGCCGCGCTGCTCCAGTTCGACACGAGTGTGGATGCGCTCGTCCCGCGCCTCGACATGACCAACGCCAACAAGCCGACGTTCATCAACGCCGTGCAAAATCCCGCGAACCTCAATCCCGGTGGCGGCACCTCGATCGCGGGCGGCCTCTTCGAGTCGTTCAAACAGCTCAACGATCCCGCGCGCGATGTGCGCGCGGCCCTCGTCGTGACCGACGGCAACGACAACACCGACTACACGATTCCTGGCACGACGAACACCGTTTCGCTCGATACACTGCAGACGCAGATTCCGGCGGGCATCAGCGTCCATGCGCTCTGCCTCGGCACCCAGGCGAATACGGACTTCGGTCGCCTCACCACCCTCGCCAACGCCTCCGGTGGCATCGTGAAGGCCTCGGACAACGTTTCCTCGCTCGGCGTCTTCGACGTGGAGAAATTCTTCCTCCAAGCCGCGACCACCATTCTCGGCGGCATGACGAGTGTCGATCCCGTCGATACGATTTATCCCGGCCAGACGAAGACCTGGCAGGTACCGCTGATCCCGGCCGACAAAGCCGTGAGCTTCGTGCTGCTCTTCAAGAATGGCGCGTTGCCCTTCACGGTCGTCGCTCCGGACGGCACGGTCTATCCGCTCGGCGCGCCGCCGGCCGGTTTCGGCCAGTCCTACGCCACGCCGCCGAACGCGCGCGTCCTCCGCATCCAGTTGCCGACGGACGATCCCGCGAAATACGCCGGGAACTGGAAACTCATCGTGCGGCACGACGGTTATCTCGAAATGCGCGGCAAGGAACAGACGCAGGTCGAGACTAAGAATCCGGTGACTTACGCCTTCGCCGTCTCGGTGTTCAGCAATCTGCGCATGGTTCCACTCCTGTCTCCGCAACCGCTGCATCCCGGCAATCCGATCACCGTGACCGCCTTCCTCAGCGAGGAAGAGACGAAGGTCCTGGGCTCGGATGTGAACGTGGACATCAAGCATCCCGACACGGTCACGCATTCGGCCCTGCATCTCTACGACGACGGCGCGCACAACGACGGCGCGGCCAACGACGGTGAATACGGCAACGTCTTCACGCAGACCAATCAGGCCGGCGGCTATAGCTTCGTCTATCACGCCACCGGCGCCAGCGCGCGCGGCGG
>JANYBX010000097.1 GCA_025360615.1 Opitutia bacterium | reverse complement strand
CGCAAAAATAAAATCCGACTTCGACGCCCGCTACCTCACCCTCCCGTTCCCCGCCGAACCCGTTACCTACGGCGACCCCTCGCCGTCGAAACGCACCTCCGACATGGCCGACAAATGGCGCGACGTGCAGGATGTCTGCGGCGTCGTCTCCGGCGTCGCCGAGGCCGCCACGCTATGCTGGCTCGTCACCGGCGAGGAAAAATATTTCGAGAAAGCCAAGTCCTTCCTCCTCGCCGAAGCCCGGTGGCACTTCGCCCCCAACTGGAAATCCGGCGCCGTCGTCGGCGCGACCGACATCGCCTACAACGACGAAGGCCACTTCCGCCTCTGGCGAAAACTCCCGCTCGTTTACGACCAGCTCCGCGCCCGGCTCACGCCCGCCGAACGCGCCACCCTCCTCGCTCACTTCAAGGAACGCGGCTCCCGCTCCGTCGCGTTCATCGAGAAGGAAGGCTCCATCTCGCAGGCACGGCGCAACTCCATCGAGTCCGATGTTTCCTCCCACCCCGTGCGCTTCATGCCGATGACCGGCCTCACCGCCCTCGCCCTCTGGGACGATCTGCCCGAGTCGCACGACTGGTGGCGCTACGCCTACGTGTTCTATCGCGACAACTTCACCCCATGGGGCGGTGACGATGGCGGCTGGGGCGAAGGCTCCGCCTACTGGCGCGGCACCTTCGAGCACGCCGCGTTTCAAGATACGCTCCTCGCCATCGGCGACCCGCTCGCCTACGCCACGCCGTTCTGGAAAAACTCCCCCTACTTCGCCGTGTATAATGTTCAGCCCTACCTGCACACCACCTTCGGCGACGCCTCCGGCGCAGGCCGCTTCAATCTCGAACCCGGCACCGCCGACTACCTCCAGCACCTCGCCCGCGTGCAAGGCGACGGCTACCTCCTCAGCTACGCCGCCCTCTGCACCGACACCCGCTCCCACCCCGTCGACGCCGGCCTCGGCAAACTCGACCGCACCTACCCCACCGCCTGCGAATTCCTCGTCCGCAACTTCATCGTCGGCGCCAAAACCCCGCCCGCCCCGCGCCCGCTCGCCGAACTTCCCGCCACGCGTTTCTTCCGCGACGTCGGCTGGGTTTCGCTCCATAGCGCGCTCGGCCGCCCCGCCGACGACATCCAACTCACGTTCAAATCCTCGCCCTACGGCTCCTTCAGCCACAGCCACGCCGACCAAAACAGTTTCATCCTGAATGCCTACGGCGAAAGCCTCGCCATCAACTCCGCCTACCGCGAATACCACAACTCCCCGCACCACCAAGCGTGGACGCGCCAGACCATTTCCAAAAATGACCTGCTGATCGACGGCGTCGGGCAAAAAGCGCAGTCCAAAAACGCCACCGGCAAAATCACCCGCTTCGAGCAAACCGCCCGCACCACGTGGACCACCGGCGACGCCACCGCCGCCTACGCCGCCGCCCAAAAAGAACCCGGCCGCGTGCTCCGCGTGACCCGTGACGTGGTCTTCATCGACTCCCGCTACTTTGTCCTCCGCGACCACGTCGAACTCGCCGCGCCCGCGAAACTCTCCTGGCTCCTCCACGCCGAGCACGACCTAAAGTGGGACAACGCCACCTCCACCGCCACCATCCGCGGCCCCGCCGGCAAAGCGACGCTCACCACCCGCCTCCTCGCGCCCGGCCTCACGTGGCACGCCCGTGTGACCGATCAATTCCCCGTCCCCGTCGATCCGAAATACGCCAGCGGCGAAACCGGTGCCAGCTACGTCACCGGCAAATGGTCCCCGCAACAACACCTCACCGCCGAGACCACTGCCGCCGCCAAAACCTTCACGCTCTTCACCATCCTCTGGCCCGAACGCGGCCCAACGCCTTCCATCGTCAACGCCACCGCCGAAGGCGACACCCTCACCCTCTCCCGCCCCGATGGCAAAACCGACATGCTCACGCTCACCGACGAATCGCTCGTCCTGAAATAAACCCCCGCCCTCGTCTCGCGCTACACCGACGACAACTCCGTTCAGGCATCCGTGCGATCCGCAGTCAGAAAACTGCCGGCTAGAAAACTGGTGCCCCCGCCCGGACTCGAACCGGAATCCACTGTTTAGGAAACAGTCGCTCTATCCACTTGAGCTACGGGGACGAACCCGCCGCTACGTTTAGAAAAACCCCGCCCAGCGGCGAGCCGGAATCGTGGCAGTCGAAAACATCGGCACCTCCACCCGCGACAACCACTCATTCATCCCACCGACCTGCTTCAATCCACTCGACTTTGAGATAGCGCCAAACCTTGTGCTTCTTGAGAAACGGCCATAGCCCAGCCTTATTTTAATCTGCATATTCGCCCCGTGAGAAACCGTTGCTCGAATCCAGCCTGACCTCACACAACCACCGCTCAAATACGGTGCAGTTCCACGACCAAAAAAATCATGCAAACCATCGAAGCGCACATCGGCAGTCCGCCGGAAAAAGAAAAACTCACCGTTCAGTTGTTCGCAGCAGGTTCGGGCCCGCAGTGGGCGGAAATTGACTTTGAAAAAGGAGGGTGCGTGCTTGAACTTTTTGTTTCTGGAGACGTTAAACCGCTCCGTTTTCCACTGGAAGAAGTGATGCACGTGTTTCAGTTAGCGAAGCAACGTCTGGAAAAGGCTTACCCTCCCGCCGGAGTGACCAAAGAAAGCATGGCCCCCGTCTCACTAAACCTCGTCGTATTGCGCGTGCCGGATCTCGCCCGCGCAGCGGATTTCTATTCTGCGCTTGGCCTCACCTTCGAAAAGCATGCGCACGAAAAAGGGCCGGAGCATTTCGCCGCGGAACTCGGCTCCACGGTGTTCGAACTCTATCCGCAGGGGAGTGAAGAAGGAGCGACCAAGAATGCTCGCGTCGGATTTCAGGTCGTGGATGCCGTTATCGTCCTCTCTCGCCTTGAAGGGAAAGGTGCAAAGGTCGTATCTCCGCTGAAGGATTCTCCGTGGGGCCGCCGTGCCGTCGTTGACGATCCTTTTGGGCATCGCGTCGAGATCACCGAGGCAAAGAAAAATCCGGTCCAGCCGCCGGCAACGTCCCCGAGCGGCGGTGGTTCACCTGATTGAACGTGGGACAAACATGAGCAAACCTGCCCCTACGATTCCCGAGGGTTTGGATTTAGTGACCGCATCCGACGGCATCATCATCCGACAGGTATGGCTCACTTGGAAGATCGCCCCGCTGGCGTTGTTCGCCATCGTCTGGGACACATTTCTTTTCTTTTGGTATTCTCAGGTTCTTTCGCGGCCAAACCCACCCTTCATGGCCGTATTTTTTCCGATTGGGCACATCGCCGTTGGTATCGGTCTTTCCTACTACGTTCTCGCCGCACTGGTGAACAAGACGGACATAGTGATTTCCGGTTCGGGAGTGCGTGTGACCACCGGACCAGCGCCGTGGATCGGAAACAAAGAAGTAAGAATTGAGGAGATTACCGATGTGGTCGTCCGGGAACGATCTGGCAATCGTGGCAGCACAAACTACACGGTCATGTATGCGGATCACTCCCGGAGGGAGAAGAAGCTGGTGGCGTCCCTTTCTGAATCCGATCAAGCGGAGTTTGTTGCTCAGACGATCCGAGATTCGCTCGGGCTGGGAGACAAAGATGCCTGACTGTCGCGCCTCCACACGTGTCCACGTGATGAAGCGGCTACGTGCAGGCATAAATCCCAGCCAAAACCCCGCCGTTTCCACCTCAAAATGCAGGTTTGACAACCTCGCCGGCAAAACCAGCTTCAGCCCTCCTTCCTTTCGCCATGAGCACCACCGCACCCGCCCAGCAGACCCTCACGCCCGCCGAGATTCCCTTCACGACGCCCGAGGTGATGCGCCATTTCGTGACCGACACCGGCAAGATTCTGCCGCGCAAATACACCCACCTCACCGCCAAACACCAGCGCGCCATCACCCGCACGCTCAAGCGGTCCCGCAATCTGCTCCTCGCGAAGTAAGCCTTCGCTTCCAGCAGCTCCAATCTCAGGCCGGAGTCCCGCACTCCGGCCTTTTTCATGCCCTCTTCTCTCATTCACCGATCAGGTGAATTCCCGAATTCCGATTCTTCGATCAGCCTAGATTAGCGGTTTCTCTTCCGAACTTCCGCCCTCACCCGTAAACCTGCCCCATGACCGCCCGCACCTATCGCGGCACCCCGCGCAATCTCGCCCTTCTCGCCCGCGCCTTGCAGGCCGGCGAACTTGTCGCGGTCCCCACGGAAACGGTTTACGGCCTCGCCGCCGATGCGCTCAACGCCCGCGCCTGCCGGAAAATTTTCACCGCGAAGGGCCGCCCGGCAAACGATCCGCTCATCGTTCACATCCACGCGCTCGACCACCTCCCGCTCGTCGCGCAGCCCAACACCGCCGCGCTGAAACTCGCGCAGAAATTCTGGCCCGGCCCGCTCACGCTCGTCCTCCCGAAGACCGCTGCCATCCCCGCCATCGTCTCATCCGGCCTGCCCAGCGTCGCCGTGCGCATGCCCGCGCACCCGCTCTTCCGTCGACTCCTCAAGCTCACCGGCCGTCCCCTCGCGGCGCCCAGCGCGAATCTGTTCGGCTACGTCAGCCCCACCACCGCCGCCCACGTGCGCGATGGCCTCGGGAAAAAAATCCGCTACATCCTCGACGGCGGTCCCGCCGCGATCGGCCTCGAGTCCACCATCGTCGATCTCCGCGATCCGCTCCACCCGCGCCTGCTGCGCCCCGGCGCGATCACCCGCGCCCAACTCAGCCGCGCCCTCGGCCGCCCCGTCGCCGAATCCAAATCCGCCCCCGCGCGCGCCGGCTCCGCGCAACTCGCCCCGGGCCTCCTCGCGCGCCACTACAGCCCGCGCACTCCCGTCGAACTCCACGCCCGCCTCGATTCGCGCCGCGCCGCGCACGGCCCCGCCGACGAAGCTTGGCTCTTCCTCACCCGTCCCGCCGGCGTGACGGCGCGCAATTTTTTCTGGCTCGATCCCAAGGGCGATCTGCAGGGCGCGGCTCACCTGCTCTTCTCCACCCTGCGGCTCTTGGATAAGGCCGGCTATCGCCGTATCCACGTCGAACTCGCCCGCGGCGACGGTCTCGCCGCCGCCATCAACGACCGCCTCCGCCGCGCCGCCGCGCGCTGAGTCGAAGACGGATAAACCTAAAAGACGCCGCACCACCCGTGTTTCCTTGGCGTTTTTTAGGTTAACGGAAATGCCGCGTTCCCTCACTCACGGGAGCTCGTAGATTTCCACGAGGGCGACGCCGGTCGTGCCGCCGACGCCGCTGACTTGCGCGGTGTAGCTGCCGGGCGCGAGCGTGGCGACGATCACGGAGTCTTTCGAACCGGGCGTGAGCGCGAACGCGCCGACGGAGGCTTGAGCGGCGGCGGTTGAGCCGGCCCAGTTGTCATTCTCGTCGGTCTTCACGCCGGCGCCGTTGTAGAGTTCGAGTTTAGGATCGGCGAGCGTGCCGGCCACGCCGAAGGCCGCGAGCGCGGGGCCGGTGCCGCGGATGAGGACTTGGCGCGTGCCGCTGCCGGCGACGTTGAAGCCGCAGATGAGAATGTTGACGCCGGTGCCGACCTGGGTGCGCGCGGAGACATTGGTGAGGCGAGGCGAGACGACGGTAAAACTCGCGGTCGCATCGTAAACTTCGACGAGTCCCACGCCGGTCGCGCCGGCTTTGCCCGTGAGCTGCACGGTGCAGCCGCCGCTCGGAACGGCGCTCACGAGGGCGGAATCCTTGGTGCCGGCCGTGAGTGGGAATGCCCCGAACGCACTTCCTTGAGCGATGACTTGGGCGTCGTTGTTCCAGTCGTCGTTGCCGGCGATGGCGGTGCCCGCGCTGTTGAAGACGTTGAGCACGGGATCGGCGAGTGCGCCCGCGACGCCGAACGCGGTGAGCGCCGGGCCGGTGCCGCGGATGAGAAGAGTTTTGCTGCCGCTGGTGCCGGCACCGCCGATGGTGACGCCGACGATGAGCGTCTGGCTGTCGCTGCCCGCGCCGGCGCGGATCGAGACGTTGGAGAGGTAGGGGATGTTCGACGCGGCGGCGATGGTGAGGATGGAGGCGCTGCTGGTGATGCTGCCGCCCGTGCCGGTGGCGGTTACCGTGTAGCTGCCGGCGCTCGCGGGGGTCGCGCTGGCAATCGCGTAGCTGGAGCTGGTCGCGCCAGAAATGGCGACACCGTTGAAGAACCACTGGTAGGTGATGCCCGTGCCGGTGACGGTGACCGTGAGCGTCACGCGGCCGCCGATCGCGACACTTTGCGAGGCGGCCGGTTGCGCGGTCACCTGCACGAGCGGATCGGGCGCGCCGACGGCGGGATTCGCGGTGCCATAGGCGCTTCCGCCCTCGCCCGACCAAACCAGCTCGGCAAAGGCCGCCGGCGCCGGCTGCGTGATCGCCGTGGAGCCGCTGCCGAGCAACCCGCCGGGCCCGGCCACGCAATCGGTGTAGATGCGCGCCTTGGTGCCGCCCTCGGCGAAGATCAACGCGCCGTTGCCCGCGATCACGGAGCTCTGCTTGATCTCGTTGCCGGTACTACCATAGTCGATACCGTTCATCAGCAGGTTGCTGATGCGGTAGCCGGCATCGGTGTTGTCGAGTGCGTTGACGCTGCATTTGACGACTTGGACGTTGTCGGCTCGGAGATAAAAACCGTCGCTCCCCAGCGTGGCATTGTGAGCCGGTTCGGTCGTTCCGGAAAAATCCGCGGTGCAATTGACCATCTTGACGTGGTGGGCGCCCTCCTTGCAGTCCCAGCCGTCGTTGACGGTATCGGTCGTGTAGCAGTTGAAGAACGTGACGTAGCCCGACGCATCGGGGGTGTTGGCGATCCAGTTGGTCGACGCCTGACCGGTGTAGAAGCCCTCGCCGAAATTGCCGGACAAACCCGTGCGGCGCGCCGAGCAAAACGTGAACAGCCAATACTGCGATTGGTTGCGGATCTTAAAACCCTCCTGAGAAATATCCATCACGTGGACCCGGTCGACGATGCCATGGCTGGCGTTGTCGATAACGAGACCTTTCCCGGCGTTCTGGATTCTGAAATTACTCAGGCGGTAGTAATCGTGGATGATTTCCAGGCCGAAGCTCGACGCGCCGCTGAGCACCGCGGTGCCGTCGCCCTGAATCGCGATGGGGGCGGCCGCCGTGCCGGGGCGCGAGGTGAGAAATGTGCTGCTGCTCGTGATGGTGCCGGAGAGAGCGATCGTGTCGCCAGGCTGCACGGCGGCGAGCGCCGCAGTCAGCTGGGCAGCCGTGGACGCGGGGAACGTCGTGGCCAGAGCGGTGGGCGCGAACCCAACGGCAAGGACAGAAGCGAAAATAGCAAAGCGGTTCTGGAGCGAGAGAGCGCGCGCGATGAAGAATGGTTTCATGGAGATGGGGAACGAAACACCGACGCGGCTGCGCGGCGGAGTGCGCGCAGGGCATCGGGGAAATGCCGGCGATACCGGCTCACCACAATTATATTCGCGTCTCCGAAAACGGTCCTCTCCGCCCGCGAAAGCGGCTCGCGGCGAGGACACAAAAAAGCCCGCCGATGGACCGGCGGGCTGGCTGGGAACGAAACGTGAACGCCGTTTACGGCAGCTCGTAGATTTCGACGAGGGCGACACCGCTGGTGGCGCCGACGCCGCTGACTTGCGCGGTGTAGCTGCCGGGCGGCAGGGTGATAAGGAGAGCCGCGTCGTTGCTGGATGAGGTGCCGAAACTGAAAGCGCCGACCGAAGCGGCCGTATCGGCGATTGTCTGGGCGGAGGCGGAGCCCCAGTTGTCGTTCGTGGCGATGAGCGTCGGGCCGGAGTAGAGTTCGAGCTTCGGGTCGGCGAGGACGCCGGCAACGCCGAACGCGGTGAGGGCGGGGCCGGCGGCGCGGATGAGGACGGTTTTGGCGGTCGCGCCGCCGATGGAAAAACCGGCAATGAGGATGTCGCCGCCGGTGCCGACCTGGGTGCGGGCGGAAACATTGGTGAGACGCGGCGTGGCGGCAGTGAACGTGCCGGCGGGCGTGGCATCGTAGATTTCGGCGAGGGCGATGCCGGTCATGCCGCCGTTGCCGGTGAGCTGGACGGTGAAGCTGCCGGCTGGGGTGACGGGGTTGTAGAGGGCGGCGTCTTTGCTCGACGGTGCAGTGAGCGCGAAGGCACCGACGCTCGTGAACACATTCGTGAGCGAAAGGTCGCCACCCCAGTTGTCGTTGCTGGAAATAGCGGTGCTGCTTTGAAAAAGATTGAGCGCCGGATCGGCAAGCGCGCCCGTGACGCCGAAGGCGGTGAGCGCCGGGCCGATGCCGCGTACAAGGAGCGGCTTCGTCGCGCCGGCTGACCCACCGCTGATGGTGAGGCCGACGATGAGGGTTTGCGCACCGGTGCCGGCGTTCGAGCGGATCGCGAGATTGATGAGACGAGCGGAATTGCTCGGGAGCCCGACGGCGAGGGTGGCGCCGGCGGTGGTGGTGGTGCCGAAGGCGTTTGTGACGTCGCACGTGTAGATGCCGGCATTGGTGGATTGCACGTTATTGACCACGAGCGTGGAGCCGGTGGCGCCGGAAAGCACGATGCCGCTGCGCTTCCACTGATAGGTTGCGCTCGCGTCGTCCGCGGAGACGCTGAAGACGGCCGTGCTGTTGCTGGCGATGGCAATCGATCGTGGCTGCGTGGTGATGAGCGGAGCCACGACAGGCGCGCCTTTGCGGATAAAATTACCGTCCGTCACATAGAAAAAGCCCGCGGGATCGAAGGTGATTCCATCGGGAAATTCAAAACGAGCGACACTGCCGGTGCCGTCTGCATGCGCCGTGGTCCCCGCCCGACCGGCGATCGTCGTCACCGCGCCGCCCGGAGAAATTTTCCGAATCGTTCCATTGTAGGTGTCGGTGATGTAGACATCGCCGCTGCCATTCACCGCCACTCCCGTCGGAAGATTAAAACTCGCGGCGCTACTGGTGCCGTCTGCGCTACCTTGGTTGTGACCGAAGGCGTCCGGTTTGCCGGCGATCGTCGTGACGACTCCGGTTGAGGTGACCTTTCGAATGGTGCTCAGCCCGTGGTCCACCACGTAGACGTTGCCCGATCGATCCGTCGCGATCCCAGAAGGAACAGCGAAAAACGCCGAGCGGCCGACGCCATCCCCGAAGTTCGCCGGATTGTAGAAATTGGTTCCGCCGGCCAACGTCGTCACCGCGCCCGCGGGTGTGATCTTGCGGATGGCCCGGTTCGTTTGTTCGGCGACGTAGACGTTGCCCAAGTTGTCGACGGCGACACCGACAGGAGAACTGAATCGGGCCGTGGAAGCAGGACCGTCTACGTAGCCCGCGTTACTCGGATCCGGCGCGAAGAGGCCGGACCCGAGGCTAGTCGCGGGAAGATCGGGATTGCGGGCTGAGGTGCCCGCCAGCGTCGTCAACACTCCTTCCGGGGTGATCTGAAGGATGAGATGATCGTAGGTGGCGACGTAGACTTGGTCACCGCGACCCACCGCCAAACCGGTGGGGATGCTTAAGCGACCGCCCCCTGCGTAGGCACCGACGGCGGGAGGCATGCGGGCGAACGTCGTGACCAATCCTGCAGGCGTGATCTTGCGGATGGAAAAGTTGGCGGGATCGCAGATGTAAAGATTGCCAGAGCTATCGGCGCCTACGCCGTTCAAATTTGTGGATCCAAACCGCGCCTCGCTGACGGGTCCGTCTGCGTTGCCGCGGGTCCCTCCGGCGATGGTGGTGATGGCGCAAGATTGGGCAGATAGCGGCGGGCGGATTATCGCCAGCGTGATAGAAAGCACGAATGCGACGCGTGTTTTCATGGAAGAGTTAAATAGGAGTGGAACGGACGGGTGCTGAAATCCGCAGGCAGGCGGGTGTTTTTTCCGGCAGACGGATTTTACGGCAGCTCGTAGATTTCGACGAGGGCGACGCCAGTGGTGGCGCCGACGCCGCTGACTTGGGCGGTGTAGCTGCCGGGGGCGAGGGTGGCGACGAGGACGGAATCTTTTGAACCGGCGGTGAGCGCAAAGGCGCCGGCGGAGGATTGTGCGGCGGTGGTGGACGCGACCCAGTTGTCGTTTTCGTCGAGCTTCGTGCCGGCGCCATTGTAGAGCTCGAGCTTGGGATCGGCGAGCGTGCCGGCGACGCCGAAGGCGGCGAGCGCGGGGCCCGTCGCGCGAATGAGGACCTGGCGCGTGCCGCTGCCGGCGACGACGAAGCCGGTGATAAGGATGTTGCCGCCGGTGCCGACTTGCGTGCGGGCGGAGACGTTCGTGAGGCGCGGCGTGGCCGTGGTGAAACTAGAGCTGCCGTCGTACACTTCGACGAGGCCGATGCCGGTCGCGCCGGCTTTGCCGGTGAGCTGCACGGTGTAGCCGCCGGACGGAATGGTGCCGACGAGC
>JANYBX010000007.1 GCA_025360615.1 Opitutia bacterium | reverse complement strand
GGCTCGACGCAGAGCTGGCGTTCAATGGTCTTCGGATCGAACGGGACGCTGTGGCGGTGATAGAGAATGTAGCTCGCGCGGTCCTTGGTGAAAACGGCGTGGTGGCCGGGGCTGAGCACGTGGCGGGCGGCGTCGGTCGTGAGGATGGGGCTGTTCGCGGCTTCGGTGAACGGGCCGAGCGGAGTCGCGCCGACGGCGTAGTGGACTTGATAGGTGTCGGTGATGGTTTTCCCGTGGGAATACATCAGGAAGTATTTCCCGGCGTGCTTCACCATGAACGGGCCTTCGAAATAATTTTCGGGCGTCACGTCTCGCGGTTCACCGTCGAACGAAACCATGTCGGGCTTGAGGCGAACGGCGAAGCAGTGGCCGTTGACCCACTTCCAGCCGGAGCCCCAGTAGAGATACGCGGTGCCGTCGTCGTCGATGAACGCCTCGGCGTCGATCATGTGAAAGCCGGGCTGGTAATTCTCGGGGATGAGCGGGCGGTCGCCGAGGGCGTTGCGCCACGGGCCGAGCGGGTGGTCGGCGGTGCCGACCCAGACTTCGCTGCCGACGGAAACATACATGAAAAATTTTCCGTTGGGTGCGCGCACGACGGAGGGCGCCCAGACTTTTGCGCCTTTCGAAGTCGGGCTCGTGCAGGCGGTTTTCGTGGGCCAGTTGAGGACGCGGTACGTCCAGTTTTTGAAATCGGTCGCTTCCCAGCAGCCGAGTGTTTCGTCGCCCCAGGGGTCGAGCGTGGCGTAGAGAAATTGTTTCCCCTCGAACTGCACGAGCGACGGGTCCGCGTAGTAGCCGGGCAGGATGGGATTCGCGGCGTGCGGCGCATCCCAGACATCGGAGGAGGTCGGGGCGGCGGCGCAAACCGCGGCGGCACTCAATAGGAGTAGAAGCGAAAATTTCATGGCGTGCTGCTGAGCTGCATTTCGGCGGGAGCGAGACCGTCGGACTCGGCGCGGACGGTGATCGTGCCGGCGGCACCGGGCTTGGTGCGGACGATGACGAGGGCGAGACCGTTGAAGGCGCGGCGCTCCTTCGACTGAAACGACTCGAAGCTCGTCGCATCGCCGTTGTCGGTGGCGATGATTTCTCCGGGGCCGGTGAGCGAGAAACGCACGAGGTTCTTCGTGCGCGGCACGGTGAGGCCGGCTTGGTCGGCGATGGCGACGGTGATGAAAGACAAGTCGTCGCCATCGGCGCGAAGCTTCGCGCGGTCCGGGGCGAGCGTGAGCTTGGCGGCGGCGGCAGTGGTCTTGATCGTGTCCTCCGCCCAGGGCGCGCCGTTTTTGTAGGCGATGACTTTGATTTCGCCGGGCGCATATTGCACGTCGTCCCAGCGCAGACGGTATTCGAGAGCGGCGCGTTTCTTGCGACCGAGCGACTGGCCGTTGAGGAAAAGTTCGGCTTCGTCGCCCGAAGTGTAGACGTGGACCGGCGTGATCTGGCCGACGCGCTCGGGCCAGTTCCAATGCGGGAGCAAATGCGCCATCGGGAGCTCGGGCCGCCAGCGCGCTTGGTAGAGATAGAAGCGGTCCTTTGGAAAACCGGCGAGGTCGATGATGCCGAAGTAGGAGCTGCGGGAGGGGACTTTGATTTTTTTCAACTCGGCGAGTTCCTTCGCCATTTTCTCCTGCTGTGCAGGATCGCTGAAATTGAGGAGATTGCTGGTGTCGGAGTTGTAGGGCGTCGGCTCGCCGAGGTAGTCGAAGCCAGTCCAGACAAACTCGCCGGCGACGAACGGTGCCTGGTCGAGGCCCTTGAACTCGGTGTCGGGCGACCAGGCCCAGCGCGGCGCGGAGAGGTCGTAGCTGCTCACCTGAAAATCGGCGAGGCCCTTGGATTTGTCGTCGCTGACGGGGAAGAAATATTCGCCGCGCGAGCTGACGCACGAGGAGGTCTCGCTGCCGAAAAGCGGGATCTGCGGGGCACTGGCGCGAAATTTCGGATACTCAGTGGGTTTATAATTATAACCGAGCACATCGAGGACGGTTTGCACGCCGTTGTAGCCGGCGGCGGTGCTGTTGCAGGCGGCGGAGACGAAGCGCGTGCGGTCCTCCTCGCGGACGATGCCGGCGAGATGCGCGGCGAGTTTCCAGCCGTCGGGCTGGCCGGTTTCGCCGATCTCGTTGCCGATGCTCCAGAGGACGACGCTGGGGTGATTGCGGTCGCGACGGATGAGCGCGCGCAGATCGGCTTCGTGCCAGTCCGAGAAGAGGAGGTGATAATCGCCGGGTTTTTTCTGGCGGGCCCAGCAGTCGAACGCCTCGTCCATGACGACGAAGCCCATGCGATCCGCGAGATCGAGCAGCTCGGGCGCGGGCGGATTGTGGCTCGTGCGGATGGCGTTGCAGCCCATCGAGCGGAGAATTTCGAGCTGGCGCTCGAGCGCGCGGACGTTGAGCGCGGAGCCGAGGGCGCCGAGATCGTGGTGATCGCAGACGCCTTGAATCATCACGCGCTCGCCGTTGAGGAGAAAACCGTGGTCGGCGGTGAACGCGATCGTGCGCACGCCAAAGGGCGTTTCGTAAACGTCGAGGACGTTTCCATCCTGCGTGATGGTGGTGACGGCGACGTAGCGGCTAGGCGTTTTGATGCTCCAGAGTTTTGGCTGTGGTAGCGTGAGCGTTTGCGCGACGAGGGCGTCGCGATTGGCGCCGATCTTGGCGGAGGCGGGCGGAGTGGAGGTAGCGAGAGCGGAGCCCGTCTTCGCACCGGCGGCGTCGAGGGCGAAGATCGCGGTCGAGAGCTGCACGGTGGGCGTGACGGTGGAGTCGTTTTGCACGGTGACCTTTACGTCGATCGTCGCGGCGTCGGGCGTGATGATCGGGGTGGTAACAAACGTGCCCCAGTGTGCGACGTGGACGGGTGCGGTTTTCACGAGCCAGACGTTGCGATAAATGCCGGCACCGGGATACCAGCGCGAGGAGAGCGGTGGGTTGTCGAGGCGGATGGCGAGGACGTTGTCCGCGCCGGGCTGGAGGTAGGGCGTGAGATCGAGGCGGAACGAGGAGTAGCCGTAGGGCCAGCCGCCGACGAAGTGGCCGTTGAGCCACACGGCGGAGTAGGCCATCGCGCCATCGAGATCGAGCGAGACGCGGCGGTCACGATCGGTGGGCGGCGTGGAGAAATGTTTCCGATACCAGCCGACGCCGGTCCACGGGAGTTTGCCGGTCTCGCCGGGGAGTTCCTGTTGAAACGGTCCCTCGATGGCCCAGTCGTGCGGGAGGTTGAGCGTGCGCCAAGTGGCGTCGTCGAAGGCGGGCGCGGCGTAAGGAGGCGCGGCGAGCGCGGTGGTGGGCGCGGCGGGACGGGGAGCGGCGATGTGGAGGAAAGCGGCGCTCGACGGCAGCAGCCACGGCTTGAGGTTGGCGTAGGCGAGCGATCCGGCGGGAGTGTCGGCGGGGTCGCCGCGGGTGAAGCGCCAGTCGGCGTTGAGCGACAGGCGTTCGCGGGGGAGTTCGGCGGCACGGGTGGCGGCGAGCAACGAGACGGTTAAAAACAAACAGGGGACGCAACGGCGGGGAATCAGGCGCATGGATGGGTGGGGGAAAACCGCTGAGCGTGAGTGGAGCGAAAGCAAGGGCAAGTCCGTGGACCGGGCCGAATTGTCCGCTCGCGGACGGTCAAGGGTGGATGGCGCGGGCGCGCGTGGCCCGATCAGGCGCACGGGGGCGGTGCGGGCCAAGCGAGAAGGTGAGTAGAGCGATGGCTTGAAATAAAAAATTATCCCGTAAGATTCCCGCCCCAGATGAGACTTTCCCCGGTCTGCGTTGCTTTACTCACTTTGGTTGCCTCGGCCTCGGCCCAGGAACTGCCGTCGCCGGCGGAAATCCTGACGCCACTGCGGCTGGTCAACGGCTACTTCATGCAGAAGTGGCCGGAGCCGGGCAAAAGTATCGTCACCAATCGCGAGCGGCCGAGTAATATCTGGACGCGCGGCGTCTACTACGAGGGGCTGATGGCGCTGCAGGGTATCGCGCCCGATGCGAAGACGCTGAACTACGCGGTGCGCTGGGGCGAGTTTCACCAGTGGGGTTTGCGCGGCGGCACTCGCACGCGCAACGCGGACGACCAATGCTGCGGCCAGACCTACCTTGAGCTTTACCTCCTCGATCCCAAGCCGGAGCGACTGCGCGACATCAAGGCCAACCTCGACTTCATCGTGGCCGGCGAGCGCAACGACGACTGGTGGTGGATCGACGCGCTCCAGATGGCCATGCCGGTCTACGCGCAGCTCGGCGTGATCACGAAGGACCCGAAATATTTCGAGAAGATGCACCAGATTTATCTCTATTCGAAAAACACCCACGGCGGCCAAGGGCTCTTCAACCCCGCCGACGGACTCTGGTGGCGCGACAAGGATTTCGTGCCGCCCTACAAGGAGCCCAACGGCAAGAATTGCTACTGGTCGCGCGGCAACGGCTGGGTCGTCGCCGCGCTCGTGCGCACACTCGACGTGCTGCCGGCCGACGCGCCGCACCGCGCGGAATACGTGGCGATGCTGAAGACGATGTGTGAGGCGGTGCGCCCGTTGCAGCGCCCCGATGGCTTTTGGAACGCGAGTTTGCACGATCCGGCCAACTTCGGCGGCAAGGAAGTGTCCGGCACGGCGCTCTTCACCTTCGGCATGGCGTGGGGCGTGCGCCACGGCGTGCTCGACGGCGCGGTCTATCGGCCGGTGATCGCGAAGGCTTGGAAAGCGATGGTGGCCGACGCGGTGCATCCCAACGGTTTCCTCGGCTACGTGCAGGGCACGGGCAAGGAGCCGAAGGACGGCCAGCCGACGACCTACGACCACGCGCCCGATTTCGAGGACTACGGGATCGGGTGCTTCCTGCTCGCCGGCACCGAGGTATTTCGACTGTCCGGTAGCGCGCCCGCGACGCGCTAGCAACCTTGCGCGATGCGGCGCGTCCTGCGGCACGGTGTCCAAAAATGGACGGCCGAACCCACGACGCCCCGAATGAAATTCCCCCTCGCGCGCTTCTGCCTCCCGCCGCTCCTGAGCGTCTGTGCCTGGGCCGCTGCGGAAGCGCCGCCCTTGCCCTCGGATTGGATCGATCCCGCGACGGGTCATCGCATCATCCGGCTCTCGCCCGAGGGCGGCGGCTCCAGCCTTTATTTTCACCAGCACACCTACACGCCCGAGGGCGACAAGCTCATCATTCATACCGCCGATGGGATCGCGACGGTGGACCTGACGACGCTCGGCGTCTCCCCGCCGAAAATTGATTTGGTCGCGGCCGATGCCCGCGCGATCGCGACCGCGTGGCACACGCGCGAAGTTTATGTGCGGCGCGACGAGGCGATCGTCGCGATCCACCTCGACACCAAGGCGGTGCGCGAAGTGTTGAAACTGCCGCCGCAGGCCACCGGCGGCCGAGGGGCCTTTGCGTTGAACTGCGACGAATCCCTGCTCGTCGGCATCACGCGCGATCCCGACGGGAAAACCGAGCCGCGCACCCCGCCGCCCGGCGGCATGGGCGGCACGCTTGAGGCGCAGTGGGCCGCTGGCACGCCGAAGATGATCTACACCGTCAACGTGAAGACCGGTGAGTTCAAAGTCGTGCATCGCGAAAACGACTGGACGAATCACCTGCAATGTTCGCCGACCGACCCGTTGCAAATTCTCTTCTGCCACGAGGGCCCGTGGCATTTCAACGACCGCACCTGGACCGTGCGCGCGGATGGCACGCCGGCGCGCCTGCTGCACGAGCGCACGATGAACATGGAGATCGAGGGCCACGAATTTTTCAGCCCCGACGGCAAAATGGTTTGGTATGATTTGCAGACGCCGCGCAGCACCGTGTTCTGGCTCGCAGGTGTCGATCTGAAGACCGGCCACCGCACGTGGTATAACCTGCGGCGCGACGAGTGGTCGGTGCACTACAACGCCTCGCCCGACGGGAAACTCTTCGCGGGCGACGGCGGTGGCTCGGGCAGCATCGCCAACCGCTCGCCGGACGGCCAGCGGCTCGATCCGCCGGGCAACGGCGCGTGGATTTATTTGTTCCAGCCCGCGATGGTCAGCGGCAGTTCCTTTCGCGATTCGAAGGACCTCATCGACATCGGCGCCTTCAAATCCGAGCGCCTCGTGGACATGTCGAATCACAACTACAGCAAGGAAACCGGCGTCGAGCCCAACCTCACCTTTACGCCCGACGGGAAGTGGATTATTTTCAGTGGCAACTTCCACACCCGCCCGGCCACCGGTCGCGCCACGACCCACACCTACGCCGTGGAAATCGCGCCGGCCGCGAAGAAAATTTAATTCCCGATTTTTCATGACATCGTTTCCTCCCCTTCGTTTTTTCACGCTCGCCGCTCTGTCCCTGGTATTGGCTCGTGCGGCCGGGGAGCCGCCGACCGATTGGATCGATCCCGACACGGGGCACCGCATCCTCCGCCTTTCCACGGAGCCGGGCACCGCGAGCCTTTATTTTAATCAAAATTCCTACACGCCCGACGGTAAAAAAGTGATCGTTACCTCGCCGAGCGGCATTTCGACGATCGAATTGGCCACGCGCCGGATCGAGCTGCTCGTGCCGGGAGAAGTCCGCGTGATCACGGCCGGCCGCCGCACGGGCGATGTCTATTATTCGAAACGCGAGGCGGGCGGCGTGCTGATCTACGCGACGAATCCGACGACCAAGGCCACGCGCCAGATCGCAAAACTCCCGCGAGGCGGCGTGAGCTCGATCAACGCCGACGAGACGCTGATGCTCGGCGTCTTCACCGAGGGCCAGAATGGGCCGAGTTTCGGCTGGGGTGATCGGCCGCGTGCTGCGGTCACGGAGGCAGCACCCGCCACCGATATCGCCAGCATGGTCAACACCGCCGCGAGCCAGCCCAGCAACGGCGGAGCGAACCCGACCTTCCAAGCGAAGTACGCTGCGAAGTGGCCCGACGGCACGCCGATGACCTATGCGGACGCGAAAGATTTCACGTTGCACAACCGTCTCCTCGAAATCCGCAAGGGCCCGCCGCAGGTGATCTTCACCGTGAACCTCCAGACCGGTGCGATCACCGAGGTGTTGAAGGAACACGAGTGGATCGGGCACGTGCAATTCTCGCCAGAGGATCCGCAGCAGATTATGTTTTGCCACGAGGGCACTTGGCATGAGGTCGATCGCATCTGGCTGGTTCGCACCGACGGCACGGGCCTCACCAAAGTCCACGCTCGCACCATGAACATGGAGATCGCGGGCCACGAGTTTTTCGGCGCCGACGGCACGACCGTCTGGTATGATTTGCAGACGCCGCGCGGCGAGGACTTCTGGATCGCGGGCTACCGAGTCGCGGACGCGAAGCGCACGTGGTATCACCTCCAGCGCGATGAATGGTCCGTCCATTTCAATGTCTCCCCCGACGGCAGCCTGTTCTGCGGCGATGGCGGCGACGAAGAGATGGTCGCGCACGCGAAGGAGGGAAAATGGCTCCGTCTCTTCAGGGCTGAGCGCATCCCCGATGTCGCTGGTGTGAAAAATTCCAGCGCCGACACGCTGATCGACACCGGAGTTTTCCGCTCCGAGCGCCTCGTGAACCTGGCGAAGCACGATTATCGCCTCGAACCGAACGCATCGTTTTCGCCGGATTTGAAGTGGCTCGTTTTCCGCTCGAACCTGCACGGCGTCGTCCACACCTACGCCGTCGAACTCGCCAAAGGCCCGTAGTCCGCCGGTTCGCTCCGCCTCGTCGGACGTTTTTTTCTCGCTCTCCTTTCACCCCGCATGAAACCCCTGCTGCTCGCCCTCCTCACCGTCGCCATGACTGCTCGCGCCGAAGTCCCTTCCTCCCGCGCCGTCGCGGTTCGCCCGATCAACACCGATCCGGCGGGCCCGGCGATTCCGTCGCAACCGGCCGCCGAGTCGGCGCATCCGGCCTCCATTCCGCTCTGGCCGGCCGGGGCTCCCGGCTCCGAAGCGCGCCAGGGCGAGCCCGAGGAAGTGAGCTGGCGGCAGGAGCCGGACATCGTGTTTCCCGTTGTTTCTAACATCCACAACCCGTCGCTCACGCCTTATCTCCCCGCGAAGGAAAAAGCCACGGGCTGCGCCGTCATCATCGCGCCGGGTGGCGGCCACATGCAGCACACCATCGACCGCGAAGGCTACGATCTCGCAAAATGGTTCGCCGAGCGCGGCATCGCGGCGTTCGTCCTGAAGTATCGTCTCGCTCGGGATGGCTCGACGCCGGCCGGCACACCGCAGCCCTACAAAATCGACGTCGATGCAGTCGCCGACGGCCAGCGCGCCGTGCGGCTCATCCGCGCCCACGCCGCCGAGTGGAACGTGAAGCCCGAACGCGTGGGCATCCTCGGCTTTTCCGCCGGCGGCGAAGTCGCCCTGCTCACCGCGACGCGCCCCGGCGCGGGCCAACCCGCCGCCGCCGACGCCGTGGAACGCCAGAGTGCGCGCCCCGATTTTTTCGCGCCCATTTATTCCGGCGGCTTGCAGCGGACCGATCTCGTCCTCTCGAAGGAGAGCACGCCGCCCGCGTTTCTTTCGTGCGCCTACGACGACCGCATGCCCGAGCAGATGGTCAACTTTTTCGTCGCGCTCCGCAAAGCCGGCGTGCCGGCCGAGCTCCACATTTATAACAGCGGCGGCCACGGCTACGGCGTGCGCGCGGACCGCCCCGATCTCCCCATCTCGACGTGGCACCATCGTTTCGCCGAATGGCTCGGTGACCGCGGCTTCTTGAAGAAATGAAACGTTGGTTCGCCCTTTGCGCGGTCGCCGCGCTTGCGGCCCGCGCCGCCGAGCCCGAGAAACTCATCGCCTTCGAACGCGAGGTTGTGCCGCTGCTCGAAAAATACTGTTACGAGTGTCACGGCGACGGCGCGCATAAAGCCGGTCTCGCCCTCGACGACTACGCCAACGCCGCGCAAGTCCGCGCCGCGCGCCAAAAATGGGAAGCCGTCCTGCACAACGTCTCCCGCCACGAGATGCCGCAGGACGAAGGCGGCCCGATGCCAACCGATGCTGAGCGCGATGTGATCAGCCGCTTCGTCGAGCAGGAACTGTTCAAACTCGATCCCGCGCACCCCGATCCCGGCCGCGTCGTGCTCCGCCGCCTCAACCGCGCCGAATATAACGCCACCATCCGCGACCTCGTCGGCGTCGATTTTAAACCGTCCAACGATTTTCCGCCCGACGATTCCGGCTACGGCTTCGACAACATCGGCGCCGTCCTCTCGCTCCCGCCCGTTCTCCTCGAAAAATATCTCGCCGCCGCCGACAAGATTCTCGACAGCGCCATCGTCACCGACCCGATCAAGAGCGAAGTGCGCCGCATTCCCGCGAGCCTTTCCGAGATCGGCTTCAACGCCATCGGCGACCGCGGCGACGGCTGGGTTCACCTGATTTCGCTTGAGGAAGACGACGCCGCCGTGGAATTAAACCTGCCGGCGGGTGATTATATTTTTCGCGTCCATGCCTACGCCACGCGCGATGGCGGCGCGTTGAAAGGCCAAGGCAGCGAGACGCCGCTCGTCTTCACCAAGGACCCGGGCCCGACGAAACTCGCGCTCATGCTGAACGAGGCCTTCGTGCAGGATTTCACCATCGGGACCGATGAGGCGAACCCGCAGGTTTACGAAACCCGCGTGGGCGTGCCCGCGGGCCGACAGCGTTTCCGCGCCTCGGTCGCCCGTAAACGCGGCGGACCGGAAAACGAAACCTTCATGCTCAACGGCCGCCTCGGCCAACAGCAGCCGGGGATCGTCTTCGTGAAATGGCTCGAAGTCGAAGGCCCGCTCCCCGCGGCCACGCGGCGTTATCGCGCGGACAAACTTCAGGTGTCCGGCGAAGGCAGCTTCACTGCGGGCGGCGAGCGCGTCCTGAAGGGCAACGGCGAAGTCGCGGTCAGCGTGAACATCCCGCGCGAGACCGAGGTGATTTTGCGCGCGCAAGGCTACGCGCAGCAGGCCGGCGAGGAGACGGCGCGCATGGAATTCCGCGTCGATGGCCGGCCGCTAAAAACGTTCGAGGTGCTCGCCCCCGCCACGATGCTGCCGATCTCGAAGCAACGCGTTTTCTCCCTCTCGCTGCTGGTCCCGCGCCCTTACGTCTACGAACTGCGCACGAAACTTTCGCCCGGCCCGCACCGGTTCGCCGCGGCTTTCGTCAACGATTTCGCCGCCCCCTCGGCGGAAAATCCCAACCTCCGCGACCGCAACCTGATCATCCAGCACCTCGAAGTTTCCAACCTCGCCGAGCCCGTGATCACGCCGGAGAAACCCGGGCCCATCGACCATCTCTTCGCGGCCGCTTCCGCGCCGGTTGACGAATCCGCCAAGGCTCAAGCGATGGTGAAGCAGTTCAGCCGTCGCGCATGGCGCCGTCCGGTGGAGCCGCGCGAGATCGATCGGTTGATGAAACTCTACGCGCTCTCGCGCGGGAACGGCGACAGCTTCGAGGCCGGCGTTAAACTCGCGCTGAAGGCCGTGCTCGTTTCCCCGCACTTCCTCTTCCTCGGGGAAAACTCCGCCACCTCCCCGGCGGCTTCCGCAGCCGGCCCGGCGATCGCGACCTTCGCCGTGAAACCGCTCGACGAATTCGCCCTCGCTGCGCGCCTTTCGTATTTTGTGTGGAGCTCGATGCCCGACGACGAACTGCTCGAACTCGCGGGGCGCGGCCAGCTCCGGGCGCAGCTTCCCGCCCAAGTCCGCCGGCTCCTGGCGTCGCCGAAGGCGCACGCGCTCGTCGAGAATTTCGCCGGTCAGTGGCTGCAGATCCGCAGTCTCGAAACTTTCGCGCCCGACAAGAAACTTTTCCCCGAGTTCGATCCCGTCCTACGCGGCGCGATGCAGCGCGAGACCGAGATGTTCTTCGAGCACGTGATGCGCGAGGACCGCAGCGTCTTCGATTTCCTCACGGGCGACTACACGTTCGTCAACGCGCGCCTCGCGAAACTCTACGGTATTCCCGGCATCACCGGTGACGATTTCCAGAAAATCTCCCTCGCCGGCACGTCGCGCCGCGGCGTCCTCACTCACGCCAGCGTGCTCACGCTCACCTCGAATCCCACGCGCACCTCGCCGGTGAAGCGCGGCAAGTGGGTGCTCGAAAATCTCCTCGGCACGCCTCCTCCGCCCCCGCCGCCCAATATCCCGGAGCTGGACGACAAGTCGCGCCATCTCGCCGGCACCCTGCGCCAGCAGATGGAACAGCACCGCGCCAACGCCACCTGCGCCTCGTGTCACGCGCGCATGGACCCCATCGGATTTGGCCTCGAAAATTTCAACGCCATTGGTGCCTGGCGCGACCAGGACGGCGACTCCGCCGTCGATGCCGCCGGCCAGCTCGCGAGCGGCGACCAGTTCGCCAACGCCGCCGAGCTCACCACCTTGCTCGCGCAGAAACGCCGCTGGGAATTTGTCCATTGCCTGGCCGACCGCATGCTCACCTACGGGCTCGGCCGCGGCACCGAATATTACGACCGCCCGGCCTTGGATCAGATCGCACAGCGGCTGGAGCAGGGCGGCGATAAATTCTCCGCGCTCATCCTCGCCGTGGCGGAGAGTTTTCCGTTTCAAAACGAGCGCGACGAGACGCAGGTGGAGCGTGCTGACCCCAACGCGCTTTCTGCCGCCGAGCACCAACCAGCGCGTTGACTGTCCTTCGCCACCTCCCCTGCAAAATCTCCCCCGCTGGATAACTTTCCGTCTACCCCATGAGCGCAAATTTTCCGATTCGTCGCCGCACGTTTCTCCGGGGTCTGGGCACCGTCGTCGCGTTGCCCGTGCTCGATTCCCTGCTGCCCGCGCGAGCACGGGGCGCGACGAACGCGGCCCAGGCGTTTCCGAAACGAGTCGCGTGGGTTTACGTTCCCAACGGCGCCAACATGGCCGATTGGACGCCGGCCGCCACGGGCACCGGCTACGAACTCTCCCCGATTCTCCAGCCGTTGGCCGCGCACAAAAACGATTTCAATATCTTTACCGGCCTCGCGAATCACCAAGGCGATGAACTTGGGGATGGCGGCGGGGCCCACGCGCGCGCCTCGGCGTCGTTTCTGACCGGCGTGCACCCGCGCAAAACCGCCGGCGCCGACATCAAGGGCGGGATTTCCTGCGATCAGATCGCGGCCAACCAAATCGGCGACCAGACGCGCCTGCCATCGCTCGAGTTGAGCTGCGACGGTGGCCAGCGCGCCGGCTCGTGCGACTCGGGCTACAGCTGCATCTACCAATTTAATCTCTCCTGGAAATCGGAAACCCAGCCGATGATTCCCGAGGTGAATCCGCGCGCGGCGTTCGAGCGGCTTTTCGGCAACGCCGACCCGGCCGCCACGCTGGAGGCGAGCGCGCGGCGCTCACTCTACCGCAAGAGCATTCTCGACTACGTGCTCGACGACGCGCACCGCCTCGAAGGCCGGCTCGGCACCGACGACCGGCGCAAGCTCGACGAATATCTCACCTCGGTGCGCGAACTCGAACGCCGCATCGAACGCGCCGCGCAGTTTCCCACGCCCACCGCCCCCAGCGGCGCGCAGGCCCCTGAGATGTTCGAGACCTATGAGCAGCACATGCAGCTCATGTATGAGGTGATGGCGCTCGCGTTTCAGACCGACTCCACGCGCGTCGCCACCTTCATCGTCGCGCATGACGGCAGCAACCGCCCGTATCCCACCATCGGCATTCGCGACGGCCACCACGATCTTTCGCATCACCGTGACGACGAAGAGAAGAAAAAGAAGCTCGCGCAGATCAACCGCTACCACGTCGCGCAGTTTTCCCGTTTCCTCGACCGGCTGAAGTCGATCAAGGAAGGCGACGGCACGCTGCTCGACAACTGCGCGATTCAATACGGCAGCGCCCTCAGCAACGGCGACAAGCACAGCCCGGAGAATCTCCCCATCCTCGTCGCGGGCCACGGTGGCGGCCGAATCACGACGGGCCAGCATGTGCGGGTGGACGAGAAGACGCCGATGACCAATCTCTATCGCTCGATGCTCGACGTCGCCGGCGTGCGCACGGAAAAGATCGGCGACAGCACGGGCCGGGTGGACCGCCTTTTCACGCCGGCGTAACGTCCGCGCTACGTTTTGAACCAACCCTCTTTTTATTCCCATGCGCTCACTCCTCGTCCTGTCCGTTGCCTGCCTCTTCGCGCCCGTGCTGGCGCTCGCCCAACCCTCGATTAGCGCCCGTCTCGAAAAATCCCCGCGTCATCAGGAATGGGTGGAGGTGAAACGCGGCGAGCACGTCATCCATGCGTTCGTCGTTTATCCCGAAGTGAAGGAAAAGGCGCTCACCGTAATCGTGATTCACGAGAACAAGGGCCTCAACGACTGGGCGCGCACCGTCGCCGACCGGCTGGCGGAAAACGGCTACATCGCCATCGCGCCCGACCTGCTTTCCGGCACGGCGCCGGGTGGCGGACGCACGAAGGATTTTGCGAAGACGAGCGATGCGACCGAGGCGATCGGCAAACTGAAGCCGGACGATGTCCTCGCCGATCTCAACGCCATCGCCGATTACGCGAAGACCATTCCTGCGGCGAACGGCAAGCTGGCCGTGGTGGGTTTCTGTTGGGGCGGCGGCCAGGCGTGGCGTTTCGCGCTCGCGCGGGCGGACCTGGCGCTCGCGAATGTGTGCTACGGTCCGCTGCCGAACGACGCCGATTTCGGCAAAGGCACGTGTCCCGTTTACGGTTACTATGGTGGCAACGACGCGCGCGTGAACGCGACGATCGAGAAAGCCGCGGCTGGGATGAAAGCGGCGGGCAAGATTTTCGAGCCGGTCATCTATGACGGTGCCGGTCACGGATTCATGCGCGCGGGCGAAGAAGACGGAGCCACGCCGGCCAACCAAGCCGCCGCCGAAGCGGGTTGGAAACGACTGCTGGAGCTGCTGGCAAAGGCGAAGTGAGGAGGTGCGGCGGGAGGCCCCGACTGACGATGGCTCCGGCGGCTCGGGTCGGGGCGTAAAGCCCTCCCCCGGGTTTGCGGCTGGCAGAATTTTGCGCGAGCGCGATTTTGGAAATGCTCTGGTTAAGCATATAGGCAACATTCCCATTGAGGCCGACGTGACTCGGCCCACGCTCACCGCTCTATGACGATTAGGCCCCGCCTCGTTCTCTCGATTGGTCTGGCCATGCTGTCCGCCGTGGTCGGCCGTTCGGCCGTCTCCAACTCCCATGCGCCGCAGCCGGCCGAAGTGCTCACGCAAATGGAGCGCGTGGCCGACTGGCAGCTCGCGAACCCCTCGAAGCAGCCGGTCGCCGGCTGGGTGCAGGGTGCGGGCTATGCGGGCATAATGGCGCTCGCGGACATTTCTGGCAGCCCGCGTTTCCACGACGCGATGATGACGATGGGCGCAACCAACGAGTGGAAACCGGCGAAGCGCATTTATCACGCCGACGATATCTGTGTCGGGCAGACTTATCTCGAACTCTCCTTTCAGTCTCACGACGCGAAAATGACCGCTGCGGTGCGGGAGAATTTCGACACCATCCTTGCGCACCCGAAGGACGACAACCTCGACTTCGATGCGAAGAAAAACCCCGACCGGCTCGACAAGTGGTCGTGGTGCGATGCGCTTTTCATGGCCCCGCCGGTGTGGGTGCGGATGTGGAAGGCGACGGGCGAGAAGGCCTATCTCGATTTCGCCGTCACGAATTGGTGGAAAACTTCGGACTACCTCTACGACACGGAGGAACACCTCTATTTCCGCGACAGTTCCTATTTCGCGAAACGCGAGGCCAACGGAAAAAAAGTATTCTGGGCCCGTGGCAACGGCTGGGTGATGGGCGGTTTCGTGCGCGTGTTGCAATATTTGCCGGCCGACCATCCGTCGCGTCCGCGGTTCGAGCAGCAGTTTCGAGACATGGCAGCGAAGTTGATCACGTTGCAACAGCCCGACGGTTTCTGGCGCTCCAGCCTGCTCGATCCCGAGAGCTACCCGGCGAAGGAGGCGAGCGGCACGGGCTTCTACTGCTATGCGCTCACGTGGGGTGTGAATCAGGGACTGCTCGACCGGGCGACCTATCAGCCGGTCGCGTTGAAGGCGTGGGCCGCGCTCACCTCGTGCGTGCAAGTCGACGGCAAACTCGTCCACGTGCAGCCGGTCGGTGCGGATCCCAAGAAGTTCAATGAAAACGCCACCGAACCCTACGGCGTCGGGGCGTTCCTGCTCGCGGGTAGCGAAGTGTATCGGCTCGGCGGCGGTGCGGTGCCGGCGGCGGCGAAGTGATCGGTCGAGCTGAGTTTGAGATGAAGCAGGGGGGCCGCCCTCACACGCTTTCGAGTTGATCAATTGTAGAACCGACCGCTGGTCGGTTTCTGAAAGCCCGACCAGCGGTCGGGCCTACAGTTTGGCGTTGCTCGCGGGGTGAGAGCAGCCCGCCTTCCGTTCGTAGGAAAACCAAATAAAAATGCGGCCCGTTTCGGGGCCGCATTTTTTTGCGAGGTCAGCTTCGCGTCGGCTCAGAAATTAAACTGATCGATGTTGGCTTTGTTGAAGACGAAGGGTTTTCCGAGGAGGATGTTGTCGCCCTTGATTTCGAAGGTGCCGAGCGTGCCGGCCTTGATGCTCGTGGCGCCGGGCTTCAGCTCGCCCTTCGCTAGCGCGACGCTCGCGTAGATGCTCAGGTAGCCGAGGCTCTCGGTGTTCCAGAGGACGACGCTGTCGGTCACGCCTTCGTGGACGTAGCGTTTGTTTTCGTTCGGGAGACCGAGGCCGATGACTTTAACTTTGCCAGTTTTGCCGGCCTGCTTGACAGCTTCGGCGGCGCCGGGGACGCCGGGCGTGCAGATGGCCATGATGAGTTTCAGATTCGGGTTCGCGCTCATGAGCGCGGTGGCTTCGGACTGGGCCTTGTCCTTGAGGTCGTCGCTGGGGCGGACGGCGACAAGTTTCATCTTCGGATATTTGGCCTTGAGGCGTTCCTCGATGTATTTCTGCCATTCGCGCTGGTTGGCGGCGGTGAGCGTGGCGGTGATGATGGCGAACTCGCCCTCTTCGTTCACGAGGCGCGCGGCTTCATCCATCAGGCCGTAGCCGATGCCTTGCGGCGTGGCTTGGTTGACGAAGAACGAACGGGAGTCGGGCATCGAGTCGGCATCGTAGGTGATGACCTTGATGCCCTGCTTCTGCGCCTTGCGGAGCGCGGTGGAGATGCCTTCTTTGTTTTCGGCGGCGACCGCGATCACGTCGACGCCAAGCGTGATCCAGTTTTCGACGATTTCGTTTTGCTTCGCGGCGTTGGAATCGGTCGGGCCGTCGAAGAGCAGCGTGACGCCGAGTTCCTTGGCGGCCTTGTCGGCGCCGGCTTTGCAGGAGAGGAAGTAGGCGTTGCCTTTGGCTTTCGGCATCATCGCGACTTGGAGCTTGGAGTCGGCGGCGGAAGCGGAGGCGAGGCCGGCGAAAAGCACGGCGGCGAGGGCGCAGAGGCGCGGGAGGAGGGATTTCATGCGGGTGGTGGGGGGATTGAAACTGCGCCGACAGACTGCCGGCGGGAACGGAAGGTGGACAGCATTTTTGGCAAAACGCTCCCGGTCAATGCGAGCAACAGCAGCGCACCCGTGAGGAGGCCGGAGATTTCCTCGGCGGCGTTCATCCGCATGACGACGGGCAGGCAGGCGAGGCCGTTTTTCAAGACGGCAATCGCGGCCACGCCGAGGAGCGTGCCATGCACGCTGCCGCTGCCGCCGAAGATGCTCGTGCCGCCGAGCACGACGGCGGTGATGGCGAAGAGTTCGTAGCCCGTGCCGGCATCTGCCTTGGCCTGGCCGAGTCGCGCGGTGTAGATAATGGCGGCGAGGGCGGCGATGAGGCCGGCGAGCACGTAAACCAGCGCGAGACGGCGCTCAACGGGCAGGCCGGCGTAGCGCGCGCCCTCAGGCGAGTAACCGATGGTGCGAAACGCGCGGCCGAAGGTCGTGCGGTGCACGAGCAGCCAGACGGCGACCGCCACGCCGAGGAAAAGCCACGCCTGCGTGGGCAACCCGAGCCAGCGGTCCTGCCCGAGAAAAAGAAAACTCTCCGGAAAATCCGTGTAGGTGATCGCGCCGTGCGTGATCGCCTCGGCGAGGCCGCGGAATAGCGAGTAGGTCCCGAGCGTGACGATGAGTGGCGGGAGGCGCAGGCCGGTGATGAGGGTGGCGTTGAGTCCGCCGCCGATCGCGCCGAAGGCGAGCGTGAGCGTCGCGGCGAGAGGGATGGAAAGTCCGCCGTCGTGCCAGAGTTTGCCGAAGAGAATCGCGCAGAGACCGAGCAGCGAGCCGACAGAGAGATCGATGCCGGCGGTGATGATGACGGGCGTGAGGGCGAGGGCGAGGAGGCCGATTTCGCAGGAGTGGCGGAGGATGTCGAACTGCCGGTCGAGCGTGCCGAAGCCAACGAGGACGCCGCGGCGATTGGTGCTCGTGCCGGCGAAATAGAAGAACAACCACTCGGCGACGAGCACGAGGAGCAGCAGCGTCTCGTGGCGGAGAAGGAGGGCTTTCCAGTCGCGGGCTTGAGAAGGGGAAGACATTTGGGAACGCTAATCTGCGCTAATCGGCGCTGATGCCGGAATGAATTCGGAGAGGGTGAATCGCTTCCACTCCAAGGTGTCCTTGTGGCCGAAGTTGACGAGGTAGCCGACGGGCTGGCGGGTGAGGCGGAGATAATTGTAAAGTTGGGCCTCGTGGTCGGAAATCAGCTGTGTGACGGCCTTGAGTTCCACGACGAGGCAGCCGAATGCGAACAGGTCGGGCACGTAGCGTTTCTTGAGTTCGCGGCCTTTATAAAAACTGGCCAGCTCTTGTTTCGATTGGAACGGGAGGGCGCGCAGCTCCAGTTCGATTTCCAAGCACTCTTGGTAAATCTCCTCCGCCATTCCGTAACCGCGGTCGTTATACACTTCGAATGCCGCGCCCATGAATTTGTAACCCTCGTCCTTGTAGATTTCCGGTTTCATGGGATTAGCGTTTATGAGCGAAGATTAGCGTTCCCATTCTCAGCGGTTCACTTTCCGGGTCCTGATTCCATCCGCCACGACGGCGAGGAGGATGATCGCGCCTTGGATGGCTTTTTCCCAATAGGCTTCGACGTGCAGGTGCGTCAGCGAAGGCGCCACGCAGGCGAGCAACAGCAGGCCGGCGAAGGCGCCCCAGAGGTTGCCGCGTCCGCCGGAGATCGCGACGCCGCCGACGACGACGGCGGCAATGACTTTCAACTCCAGGCCGTTGCCGGTGAGCGGCTGGATTTGCGGCGACTGCACGAGGTTCATCATCGCGGCGAGGCCGGTGAGCGCGCCGAGAAAAACGAACACCAGAAACGTCACGAGCTGCGGACGGATGCCAGCGAGACGCGCGGCCTCGGCATCGGTGCCGACGGCGTAGACGAAGCGGCCGGCGGCGAGATGGCGCAGCGCGAGCCCGAGCAGAACCAGGATCGCGAGCGCCGCGGCGACGAGCATCCACTGGCCCGAGGCTTGGCTGAGGCCGAACCATTGCACGCCGTCGGGGAGATTCACGAACTCGCCTTGGCGGACGAGGTTCAGGCCTTGGCGAAGCGTGACCATCGTTGCGAGCGTCACGACGATCGATGGCAACCGCAGGCCGGCGACGAGGAGGCCGTTGATCGCGCCGAGCAGCGCGCCGAGCGCGGCGGACGCGGGGAGCACGAGCGCGAGCGGCCAGCCGCGCGCGGCGAGCAGGCCCGCGCACACGCTGCACACGGAAAACATCGAGCCGACGGAGATGTCGATTTGCCGGCAGATGATGACAAACGCCATGCCGCAGGCGACGACGAGCGTCGGGGCTTCGCGCGTGAGCAGCGAGAGCAGCGGCTGCGGTTGGAAAAACGCGGGCGCGAAAATCGCCAGCCCGAGCAGCACGGCGAGCAGCGCGCCGACGACGGAGAGTTCGCGGAAATAGCGGTTCATGGCGCGCCTTTCTCCGTCGTGCCGAGCGCGGCGGACATGACAGCGTGCGGATCGGATTGGCCGGGGAGAATCGCGCGGAGCGTGCCGCCGCCCATCACGCCGATGCGGTCACTCATGCCGATGACTTCGGGGAGATCGCTCGAAATCAAAATCACGGCG
>JANYBX010000069.1 GCA_025360615.1 Opitutia bacterium | reverse complement strand
GACTACAACACGAGCCGGCCGCACAGCTCGATCCGGCAGCGCACACCGGCGGACTATCGCGCCGAACTTTTGGCCAAGCTCCCGACTCCGGTCAGGCCCGCCAAGCCGGGCCTGCCCTCCGCCGGGAGCTTGCCATTGTCTCCACCCCCAACCACTCCCTCGGGAGTAACCAACAACCCGCCCAGTCTCTCATCGTAAGTGGTCCAAGAGTGTGAGTCCGGTCACCCGCCACCTTCGCAATCTGCGCAGTCGTCAGCTCATGTTGCGCGATCAAGCGCACCACCAACAGAGGCTGACGCGCCCAGTCTTCCTGCGGCCGCTCCCACGCCCCTTCGATCTCTTTCACCCACTCTTCTCCCAACGGCGGTAAGGTTCGCGGCATCTCTTCTTATCCCAGCTTTTTTCCTGCTTTTAAAGCGTAAGAGCTAAAGGCGACTGGTATAAAGCGGGGAGTTTGGGAGGCTGACGACGATCTCCGCTGGCGTGACATTCGATCGGTTGGACATAGACGCCTCCTGGGATGCTGGGAGGCAGGGCGATTACCTTGAACGGGGTAAAATCGCAGATTCAACCGCGGGCATTTTGCCTCAGTTTTGGGGAATCGTGTCAGCGCTCCAAAATACACCGAACCCAATGATCGAACGGGGCGGCGACCGCGCTGGCCCATCATTGGCACCACCTCGCTTGTGGCGCTATTCCACGGCTATTTTCTGGGCCGGTCGGTGGACGACTTTCGCGTCGTTCATTTGCTTCATCCCATCCGTTTCGATGCTTCAATCCGTCGATCCGCGGGGCGACGGGTGGGCCGGGTTGATTCCCGTCGCTCGATGGATCTGGCGGTGGAAGGAATATTTTTACGCCTATGGCATGGCGCTGTTGGCGGTAGGTGGAACGCTCACTCTTTTTATCCGGATCTTCTTTCGTGGGCGTGACTACAGTTTCCGCAGGCACGGTAGCAAAGTGGTTCTGGTGCTCGCCTTGTTGCCAGCGGCCCCGGCTCTTTTTGCCGGGCTCGTTCTCGGCTTCACTTGGCTCGTGCTAATCGGTGTCGGACTGGCGATGTTTTTGGGGTATATCGTCTCTGGACAGTGGAGAAGAGATGAACTGAGGGGCGATTTCGGGACGATCATCCGTGATTCAGTCGCTCGCCGGTGACCATGATGTCACTCGGAAGTGTGCCAAAGCAGTTTCGGCGAGTGCCCGAGTCTGCACCATGAGCAGACCTTGAGTCTGACTCGGCGGATTTAATTTCGGCGACAAGCACGGATCAAAGTCAGCCGAACCTCGCGTGAGGTGGGCTGGATGTGCTTCAAGAGAATGGGGTGGCTGGGTGATGTGAGTGATCGCGTATACCGCAGGTTAGGTAGATGACATACCCTGTGCAGGGCAGAATTTGGACTGGGACCGAGACCGGGTGCCGGGCGAGCTACCCATCTTGTCTCGCGTCGTGTGGCTCGTATTTGAGCGCGGCGCTCCTATGCCGTTCACCTTTGGTATCGCATCACACCAGCTGCTCTTTCGGGCGTTGCTGCGCGATCACTTGGTGGGGCAATGTGAAGGGCGCGTAGTCGGGGAATTTTCCAACCAGGAGGAGCTCGCGCGACAGGCACCAAGTCTCCGCGGAGCGGATCTGCTTTTGCTGGACTGCGATCTCCCGGGGCGAGATGTGCTGGCGAGTGCGCATGAGGTGGTGAAAAAACGTCTGGTAAGAAAAGTCGCGCTTTTAGTCGCGGTGCCCGGGGCCTATCTGGCGCAACGGGCGATTCAGCTCGGGTTGCACGGCGTGCTGCACAAACAGGACAGCCTGGAAAGCATTCAAGGAGGTCTCACGACCATCCTTTCTGGAGGGCTCGTGATCAGTCCGAACGTGTGTCTGGCCGAGCGGACGTCATTTGCCTGCGTTCTCACCGCCCGGGAAATCGCTGTGTTGATCCAACTCGCGTCCGGTAATTTGCCCGCAAAAATTGCGCGCGAACTCAAGCTGGCCCCCGCCACGGTTGTGACGCACCGCCGCAACGCGATGAAGAAGCTCGGGCTTCGCTCACAGTTGCAGCTCGTCCTTTTTGCCGTCCGCAGCGGGATGATTTCGCTTGAGCAAACCTTCCCCAGAGAGGTGAGCCCGATCCGAGAGAGTAGGGCGATTACCGTGTCCTAGGTAATTTATCGGCTTTTGGTATTTTCGGGCCCCTCGCACTACCTGATTGCGCTTCTCTCCATGAAAATCCTCGTTGTTTTGCTCTTCAGTTTGGTTTTGTCCGCCGGCTGTAGTCGGCAATCCCATCAGCAACGTGCGCTTTTTAAGCAAGCGGCGCTGGAGGAAGAAACCAGCCCGGGCGACGCGGCCGAACACTATCGGCAGGTCGTGAAAATCGATGCGACCAGCGAACTTGGCCGAAGCGCCTTGGAGCGGGCGAATGCGATGGATCGGAAATCCGCGGAGATGCGCGCCGAGGCTGAGCGCCGAATCTCCCGCCGACTGAATGGGAATTGATCGGATGGCTTGTCCATTCGGCGGCCATCTTTGCTGATGAGAATTCCTTGGTGGGGTCGTTGCGTTTCGTGGGTGTGGGGAGATTTTGCTCGATTGCTCCTGCTGGGTGGGTGCGGGGCATTCGCCCAGAATTCGACCGAAACTTTCTTTGGGCTACCGCTCCCTCCGATGGGGCCGAATGTTCCCGTGGCCGCGGAGCGTGATACCCATCCAGAGACGAAATCCCGCGCCACATTGTGGACGGAGTTCGATGGCGCTTACCTCATCAATCCGAACAATCGGGCGGAGGTGTTGGATTTCACGAACGTTGTCATGCTGACGCCCTACCCTGCTCGCGTGTGGACAGGGAGCCTCTCCACGCAGAACGCCGGCTCGACCAGCACGGCGCTGCGTCAAAGGGAATATTCGCAGATCAACGCCTACCGCGCTTTGGCGGGATTGGGATACATTGAGGAGCATCCGACTTGGCTTCCGGCCATGCAGGCCACGACGCTCATTTTCGGTTTGAATGGTTTCTGGAATCACAATCCGCCTGTGACATGGATTGGTTACAATGCCTTGGCAGCGAAAGGTGCGTCCGTTTCGCTAGTGGCGACCACTTTTACGAATCCAGGGGTTAACACCGACTCGGGTTTCGAACGAGAAGGAGGGGTGGTCGACGAATTCATTCAGGATAACGGTGCGCTCAATACCAAAAACCTTGGCCATCGCGCCCGGTTACTCGGCCCTGACTTTCAAGCAGTCGCATATGGATCAGTCGAAGCGGCCGACTCTCAGAAAACGGCGCAACATGCCATTTCACTGGTGAACCCGACAAAGTATTTCGACCGACCTCTGGCGTCGTTCATCGCCTGGCCTGCTCCCGGTTATTTTCCGTCGCGATTGATGTTCGGGTTCAGTGACAACGGATACCTCTACCGCTGGCGATTTAACCCCAGTCCTTTGACGGGGGGCATAACGCCTTCCATCGATCGGAACAATGCCACAGTTGAAGCGAAGATAGGCGGTCGCTCTGTGCTGGTGGCAAATCTGCAAAAAGACGATGAGTCCGGATTAACTTGGGAATTCCCTTTCGCCGATCTTAGCATGGGCTGGTTCAACGGACCTGTGTTTGACAACCTCGGAAACAGAAGGTCGGGGGTGATTCCAACCGACACCAAGGTGGAAATCACGGTGAAAGGCTACGTGGTCGCAGGAGTCCCAATGACCTACAATTACACGGTCACTGTGCTCGCGGACACGAACGTCACGAGCGTGCCCCTTCCGGTGCCCAAGTCCTCGCTCGCGAATCTTTCGACGCGGGCTCTGATTGGGCAGGGGGATCGCGTGCTGATCGGCGGATTTATCGTCGGTGGAACCGGGCCGGTCAAAGTGATCTTTCGCGGCCAGGGCCCGGGCCTCGCCAAATATGGGATCACGAATCCCGCGAAAAAATTGAAGATGGAGTTGTTTCAGCAAGGTCAGTCTAGTCAAAAGTTGGGCGAAAACTCATCGTGGAAACTCGGACCGCATTGGCGTCTTTTGCAGAGCTACCAAACCAATCCTTCACAGGACGATGAACCCGCGATCGCAGCCACGTTGTGGCCAGGGGCCTACACGACCGTCCTATCGGGTGAAGGTGAGGGCGTCGGGATCATCGAGGCGTTTAACATCGATGGCGATTCGACCACGAGATTGAACGAGATATCGACGCGCGGTTACGTCGGCCAGGGAGGAGATCAACTCATCGCCGGGGTCGTGCTCCTCCAGCCCAAGAAGGTCCTCATTCGCACTCAAGGCCCGACGCTGGCGAACTACGGCGTCACTGGCGCCGTGGCATCGACCAGTCTTCGCGTGGTGCGGCAGAGTGACGGAATGGAAATCGCCGCGAACACGCGGTGGGCCGATGCACCCGGGAATACGGATCTGCGGGCCGGGGGCTCTCTCGCGAGCTTCGCGCCATTAAACGCCAACGAAGCGGCGCTCGTCTTGAACCTGCCGGCGGGCGCTTACACCGCGCTTGTTTCAACGCCGGGCGCACCCGGAGTTGGGATCGTCGAGGTGTTTGAATTTTGATCGCGCGAATACTTCGATCGGCGCGCCACGCCATCTTGCGAGGTGACCACTCGCGCGCTCTTGCCCTCGGAAATCTCCCTGCTCGAACAAACGCTCGCGCAACGCGGCCGATTCCGGGACCGGCTTTTTCTGCTCCTCGCGGCCAGCACGGGTTTTCGGGTCAGCGAACTCCTCACGCTGCGGGTTGGTCAATTGCTCACCGTGACGGGCGAAATTGCCCGCGAAGTCACCATTGAACGCCGGGCGTTAAAAGGCGGTCGCAGCGCCCACGCCAAGTCGGTTCGGTCCCGGCGCGTGGCGCTTAACGAACGGGCGAGAGCCGCCATCGCCGACTATTTTTCCGCGAGCGTTCCGGTCCGCGAGGCGCCGGTTTTTATTTCCGCCAAGGGATTTAACCAGTCCATCCGTCGGTGCCAGGCCCACCACATCCTCAAAGCAATCACCCGGGAGACCGGAATTGATGCGAGCCGGGTGGGATGTCATAGCGCCCGTAAAACTTTCGCTCGGGCAGTGCATGAGGCGTCGGGTCACGACCTCATAAAAACGCAGCGCATTCTCGGTCACGCCAGCCCGCTCACCACGGCGCGATACTTGGAGACGACGCAGGAAGAACTCGACGAGATCGTCCTCCGTTTCGATCCGACGGCCACGGTCGGTGCAGGTGAACGCACTCCGCGTATCTTCATTTCCCGCAAGGCCATCCATCCACCCCCGGGGGGTCTAAGCGCGGCCTAAAAATCAATCATCCGTTCCCCTTAAACCGTATGATCCGGGACCCCCGCCGAAACTTCCGCGTTTTTGAACCCAGCCGCTTGAAATCACCCTTGTTCTGCCGAATCCAATTTTATGAAAAACTCTCAGCCAAACTTGTCCGCCCGCCAACGTCAGCGCCTCGCCACGGTGATCCGCGCTGAAATCCGCCGGCTAGATCGGTGCGTGGTCCAACTGTCCCGGGTTGATCGCGAAGTCTTTGAATTGGCCATCGGCGTATTTGAAAACCCGTCGGGGTTCGCGCTCTGGCTGTGCAGTCCGATCTGCTCCCTCAATGGCAGGACGCCATTGGTTTGTCTTCGCACTCGGGCCGGTCGCGAACAGGTGATCCATGTGCTTCACGCGATCGCGCACGGGTTTCCGCTGTAGAGGGACGCCCATCTTGTCCCCATGAGTGAATCGTCCTCGGGAAATCCGAATAAACCTCCGGAATATTTTAACGTGGAGCGTCCCGCGCACTTTCGGGTCCGCGGCGATTTGATTGAGGAGCTGTGCGGCGGTGAGGCGATTTCGCGACTGTTACCGCGGAACGAGGCGCAGTATCGGCACTGGCTCACGGTGACGGGAAATCCCGCCGGGGGATATCCTCTGATTCATTTCCACGAACACGTCGGAAAAATTTATGAGCCGACGCTCCGCTATGCGCTTCATCAGGCGATTTTGCCGGGATACGAACACCCGGTAAATATCCTCACCGACGGGCGGGGCTGGAGTGGTTGGGTGGATTACGGGGGGCTTTTTGATTTTGTGCTGTTGCGCGCGGTTGAGTTTGCCGAGAGCCACGGATTTTCGCCGCCCTATCCGACGGAGAATCTGTTCCGAAAGCGGGAATCTAACGCCGGGTCGGTTGCACTGAGGGCAAATTGGTTCGTCGGCTACGAACGGGGCTCCGGCCTCTGCACGTTGCTCGAGCGGGGTGGTGATAGCGAAACGCTCTTCCTCGCGGGGAGGAGCGGGTATTGGACGCCGCCGTTCGAGGAGGGCGATCCCATCTTCTAGCATGTCACCCGATATAAAAAACACCTTTAGCCACCAAGACCTGAGGTGGGGCTGGACGGTGAACGTGCCGCGCCATGTTTCGCATCCGGCCAAGGCGGCGGTTGCGAGCTGTGTGGTGGGTGCGCACCAAAATCGAACCCTCCTCGAAGTCGTTGGGACCAACTATCAGTTGTTCGCCAACTACAGCAGTGATCGGGATGGAAATGCGTTCTTCGTCATCGCGGCGGGCTCGGGCATGAAGGAGGTCGTCGTGACGGATCAACCGCTCTACATGGGAGTCGTCGCGTGTGCGCGGGAGACCGCGCCCTATGCGTGGCGCCACATCATGCAGCGGTATCTGCCGGTGGTCGCGTCCGCTCCGCCGCGGACGATTGTCAGCGCTCCGGGTTTGATGCCGAAGCAAGTGCCGTGGCTGTGCGGCTTCAGCGATCCCTCGGTCGGGCGATTGGCCCTGCGGGAACGAGAAGACCTCGTGGCCGTCGCGCGAATCGCCGGTTCGATCCTCCTTGCAATCTGCGAACGGGGGTGGGCGCGGACGAAACAGTCCGGACGGGACGTCGTGCTCAACCCGGACGACTACCCCGAGCTTCAGGATTGGGAGGAATAATTTATGCGCATCCTACACATCAGCGATTTTCATTTTCATCGCCCTTGGTTCCGTTGGGCCGCGGCGCAGGCGAAGGATTTCGACGCCGTGGCTTTTAGCGGCGACTTCATCGAGGCGACTCGGGCACCGGCGGTCGAATCACAGATTGATTGGGTCAGAAATTGGGTGCGTGATTTTCCGGGCCGTCTGCTTGTGTGCAGCGGAAATCACGATGATCGCCCTTTCGACGTGCCGACGACCTGTCGAGGTTGGATCAGAAAATTGACGTCCCCGCGGGTCACGGCGGACTTCGGAAAGGCCACCATCGGTCAGTGGCGATTCGAGTGCGTGCCGTGGGAGGGCCAGCCGACGCAGGGTGGAGGCGACACGATCGCTCTGATGCACTGCCCTCCGCAACGGGCGACGACCGCCATCAGCCATCCCGAGTCGGTGGATTTTGGGGACTTTGATCTCGCGGAAAACCTCACCGCAAAAATGAACGCTCCCTACCTGCTCTTGGGCGGCCATGTTCATCGTCCGCGACGGTGGATCGCACGCATGGGAGATTCTTGGAGCCTCAATCCCGGGGTCGATGAAACCCGGGGAGGGAGCGTGCCCCATCACATCGTGATTGATTTGGACCGCAGTCTCGCGATTCGGCACAGCGCTACCGGCGATGAGGAGCGTGCGTTTTTGGGCTAACGCGAGCAGCCGATGGAGTGTTCGCCATCTTGCAGCCGATGAAAAACGATTCCCGAAAAATTGTGACCGTTAAAGGCCGCTACGGCCGAATTCAGCGCTGTCATCTCTGGCCGTTACTTGGACCGGACGAGATGCCGGAGCTCCGAATCCTCACGCCGCAGGTGCGCGCCGACTTCTCAACAGCGGTAGGCACAGGCCGCATTTTCGACCGGATTCCGATGGTGCCTCACGATCCGCTCGTGATGCGAAGCCTTACGGCCGATCGGTATTTCGGATTTCTCAGCCTGTGCTACAAGGCGATGAATGCCGGAAAATCAGTTCGGCGAGTTTCGAGTCGTGAATCCTACCGTCGTTGTTCCGACGGCCGGCACGGCGGACTGCTGGAAATTTCTCCAAGAAGCGCACGAGCTTTTTGTGACTGGTATTTCAGCAAGAAGTGGGAGGGGGCGCACCCCTTCGAGTTCTTTCGGGACAGCCTCTGTTTGTTCGTCCAAACGCAATCATACGATGCTGAGTCGCCAGCGTTTTGGCTGCGACTGCGGACCGTCACGCCCGAACTGACTGATCCCACCTTGATCCTGATCGCGTTGGCCCTGGCGAAGG
>JANYBX010000040.1 GCA_025360615.1 Opitutia bacterium | reverse complement strand
CTGACGCCATCGACGACGGTGCGGGCCCCGAAGGTTTTAACGAGACCCTCGGCGACGATTTCGGAGACGGCGGTGATGGTGGAGGACAAGCGGGAAAAAGGCGGAGGCCGGATCAGGGTTGTTTGGCCGGCGCGGGAGGCGTGGCGGGTTTTTCCTTCGGCTGATCCTTGCCGAAACCCAGATCCTTGATCGTGGGCAGCGTGAACCGGCCACCGACGCCGTTCTCCGGCTCGATGACGGCGCGGCGTTCACCGCGGTAGAGTATCATGCGCGGGCCGGTGGCGACGTATTGGTCGTTGGTGCTGCGGACGGCGGGGTAGGGCTCGTCGTTGGACTGACGGCTGAGCACGACGCGGTTTTCCTCGGGAAAAATCTCGGCGCGGCCGCAGGTCGCCTCGCGGTCGCCTTGGATAATTTTCACGTGGCCGGTGGCGATCAGCGATTTGAAATAACCGTATTTACCGATGGTGGCCTTGGGGTCGCCCTGGCGGGAGGCGACGACCTTGAGGTAGTCGCACATGACCTTGAGGTTGTTGCCGGTGACGACGACTTGGTCGCGAAAGGTGGCGATGGTTTCGGTGTCGGTGCTGATGGTTTCCGCGAGGCCGGCGCATTCGATGACGGTGGGCGGCAGGGCTTCTTGCGCATGGAGCGCGGCGAGGCCGAGGAGGGTGGCGAGAAAAAGGCGGAGGATCATTTGATGAGATCGGGCAACTGCGCGGCGAAGGTAACGCGGGCGTGGCGCGCGATGGAAACTTTTTTGGCGGCGTGATCGTAGGTCCAGTTTTCGCCGGTGACTTCGAGATCGTCGCGCAGGAGGCGGACAGAGCTGGAGCCGCGCGCGATCTTTTCGTCGGGGAAAAAACTGGCGGCGGGGCTGAGAAGCATGGACTCGACCTTGGCGGTGGCGCCGCCGGTGAAGACGGTGATGTTAAGATCGACGATATCGGTGCGCGCGGCGCTGATGAGGCGGGCCTCGGTGCCGCGGAGCGTCATGGAGCGGTAGCCTTCCTTGGTGAAGAGCGGGAGGACCCAGTTTTTGGCGGGCGAGGTGACGGGCGCGGGGCTGGGCGTGGGTTCGGCGGCGGGAGCGAGGCTCGCGGCGAAGGCGAGGCAGAGAAACGGGAGCACACGGCGCGACATGGGTGGAGAGACGGACGAATCAGCCGGAGTTTTTTTTCTGCTGTGCGGCGAACAGGTGATTGCAGATTTCGCGGACGGCGCCGAGGCCGGCGGGGCGGCGCGTGACGTAGGAGGCGGCAGCAAGGGCTTCGGGCATCGCGCCGGGGACACTGACGCCGATGCCGGCGGCGCGGAGAGCGGGGACGTCGATCACGTCGTCACCCATATAGACGCATTGGTCGAGGGTGAGACCGAGCTTGGTGGCGAGTTCGGTGAGGGCGGTGAGTTTGTCGATGCGGCCCTGGATGAGGTGGGGAATCTTGAGTTCGATAGCGCGGGCGGTGGTGGCGCCGGAAGCGCGGCCCGAAATCCACGCGAGTGGGAAGCCGGTGTGGCGGAGGAGGGAGAGACCGAGGCCGTCGAGGATGGAGAAGCGCTTGGCCTCGGTGCCGTCGGAGGAGATGAGCACGGTGCCGTCGGTGAGGACACCGTCGACGTCCATGGCGAAGAGCTTCATGCGGGACCAGGCGGCACGGGAGGGGACAGGTTTTTTGGCAGGCATGGTTAGCTCTTCAATGAAGTTGTTGTGACAGCCGATATGATTGCGGGGACGACTGTTTCGACTCCGGTCTCATCGAAGTCGTGAGCCATCAGGATTCAAAGCCTCTTCGTCGCGAAGTGTAGGATAGAAAATTTTCTTTTCGGGTAATTTATAGAACAGCAGTCCATGTATGCCTATGGCGTCGCGCTTAGCGACACGTCGGGTCCAAATTCGCCCGAGCGCAGATTGTAATTTTTTCTTACGGACTCCGTGTTTCCTGAAAACATCTTCGATAAAGGCGATGTCTTGGTTAGGTCCAAAAATGATTTTAAATTCAGCTTCGGTTGCCGCGTAGATATCGAAAACACTGTTGGCGGCACCGTCTATCACTTGGATGTTCTTCATCTTTGAACGCCTATTTTTAACCCATCCACGCCGTGATGCGTTCGATGATTTTGTCTTTCGTAGGGCGGAAGGCTTGCTCGAGTTCGGGGGCGAAGGGGACGGGGAGGTCGAGCGACGCGATTCGCAGAGGGGCGGATTTCAGAATGGAAAAATGTCTTTCGGCGAGGCGCGCGACGAGTTCGGCGCCGAAGCCGTGGGTGCGGCGGCCTTCGTGCAACACGATCAGGCGGCCGGTGCGCGCGAGGGATTTTTCGATGGCGTCGAGTTGGAGGGGGGCGAGGGCGCGGAGGTCGAAGAGGTCGAGGGTGGTTTCGTATTCGGAGGCGAGGTAGTCGCAGACGTCAGTGGCGAGGTGGACCATTTCACCGTAGGTCACGAACGTCGCGTAGTCGCCGGGGCGGACGTGGCGGGGTTGCCAGATGGCGCGGTAGTGGGGATCCCATGACACGGGGTGTTTGCCGCGGCGGTAGAGGCCCTTGTGCTCGAAGAGGAGGACGGGGTTGTTGTCCTCGTAGGCGGCGAGGAGGGCGTTGAAGGCGTCTTGCGGCGTGCTGGGGTAAAGCGCCTTGAGGCCGGGCATCGCGAGGAGGAAGGACTCGAGTTCCTGCGAGTGAAAGGAGCCGAAGGTGAGGCCGCCACCGGCGGGGAGCCGGAACACGAGCGGGGCGGCGGCGCCGGAGCGGAAATGCAGCGTGGCGGCGTTGAGCGTGATCTGCGTGATGGCCTCGGTGACGAAGTCGGCAAACTGGAATTCCTCGATGGGGCGGTGGCCGTTGACGGCGAGGCCGAGGGCGTAGCCGGTGCAGGCGCTTTCGGCGAGCGGGGTGTTGAAGACGCGCGGGCGGCCAAAATCGGCGAGGAGGCCTTCGGTGACTTTGAAGGCGCCGCCGTAGGTGCCGATGTCCTGGCCGAGGATGAGCGACTCAGGGCGCTCGGTGAGGATTTTGCGGAGGGCGGCGTTGAGGGCTTGGGCGGAGGTGAGCTGAGAGCTGAGAGTCGAGGGTTGAGAGCGATCGGAACCGAGCGAGGGGATCCACGGGAGCGGGGCGGAAGGGCGGGCGAAGAGATCGGCCTCCATGGCGGCGGGGTCGCCGGAGGGGCGGGGGACGGCGAGACTGATTTTGATGCAGGCTTCGACGAAGGCGCTGAGTTCGGCGTCGATGGCGTCGAGCTGCGCGGCGCCGAGGGTGGGGAGGAGTTGGGCGCGGAATTTCGGGAGCGGGTCGCGGGCGAAGAAGGAGTCGGACTCGCCGGGCTGGAGGTAGTCGCAGGTGTCGTAGGCGGCGTGGCCGCGGAGGCGGAGGGTGTGGGCCTCGATCAACATCGGGCGCGAGGTGGCGCGGACTTTTTCGAGGGCGGCGGCGAAGGTCTGCGTGGTGGCGGCGACGTCGAGCGTGGTGTCGAGGGAGAAGCTTTCGATGCCGTAGCCGGTGGCGCGGCGCCAGAGTTCGGTGCCGGCGGTGAATTGCTCGGCGGTGGGCGTGGAGTAGGCGTAGCGGTTATTCTCGATGACGAAGAGGATTGGGAGCGAGAGGAGCGCGGCGAGGTTGAGCGCCTCGTGGACATCGCCGGTGCTGGAGCCGCCGTCGCCGAAGAAGGCGAGGCCGACGGCGGGGCGGCCGAGGCGGCGTTGGGAATCGGTCATGCCGAGGACGGGGCCGAGCATGGCGCCGAGGTGGCTGATCATGGGGAGCGAGCGGTTTTTCGGATCGCCGTGGTGGATGTTGCCCTCGCGGGCTTTCGTGGGGCTGTCGGCGTTCGCGAAATACTGGTTAAGGTGCTCGCAGAGGTAGCCGCTCCAGATGAGGTGTCCGCCGAAATCGCGGTGGGTGAAGGAGACGACGTCGGTGGTTTTATCGGCGAGGAGGGCGAGGGGAATGATGAGGCCTTCGTTGCCCTGGCCGCCGGTGACGGTGCCTTTGATGAGGCCCTGGCGAAAGAGATCGAGGATGCGGTTGTCGGCGGTGCGCGCGAGGTGCATCCAGGCGTAGAGGCGGAGAAGGGAAGCGGCAGGATCGCGGGCGAGGTCGGCGGCGCCGAGGTCGCGGGCGGCGAGGAGCGCGGGAGGTGGAGGAAACGACATGAGCGAGCTGCAAAATTGGGCGGCGCGCGGATGAGCCGCAAGCTCGGGCTCGGGATTGGGCGCGAGCACGGGCGGCTGCGCACGAGCACGATTAAGAGCGTGAGCAGGAGCAGGCGAAGCGGACGAGGGGGGCGCTACGCGTGGGACAGCGCAGGTTTGGCCCGGGGGCCTCGGTGGGGACGGGATCGAGCGGGGGTGGGGGACTTCGCGGTGGGTAGGCTGCCGCGGGCGAGCCGGGTGAAGGCGATGGCGACCTCGCGGAGGCGCTGGGTTTGCTGGCCGAGGTCGTGGGCGGAGGCGGCGGTTTGCTCGGCGAGCGCGGCGTTTTTCTGCGTGAGCTGGTCGAGATCCTCGATGGAGCGGGAGACTTGGGTGATGCCGTCGGTTTGCTCGGCGGAGGCGGAGGCGATCTCGGTGATGAGTTCGTCGGCTTCGCGGACGCGGTCGACGATTTCGCCGAGGTGGCGGGCGACGCGTTCGCTGAGATCCGCGCCCTGGCTGCTGCGTTGCGTGGCTTGGGCGATTTTATCGGCGGTTTCACGGGCGGCTTGCGCGGAGCGTTGGGCGAGGGAGCGGACTTCCTCGGCGACGACGGCGAAGCCCATGCCGGCTTCGCCGGCGCGGGCGGCTTCGACGGCGGCGTTGAGCGCGAGGATGTTGGTTTGAAAGGCGATCTCGTCGATGGTCTTGATGATCTTGGAAATTTCGTGGCTGGATTGCTGGATGGCGCCCATCGCCTCGCTGAGTTCGGTCATGCCGGTGGAGCCGGCGTTGGCGGCTTCGCGGGCGCGGTTGGCGACTTGTTTGGCGCTTTGCGCGTGGGTGGAGTTGGCGCGGGTGACGCCGGTCATCTGCTCAAGGGCGGAGGCGCTTATTTCCAGTGCGGCGGCGGATTGGGAGGCGCCTTCGGCGAGGGCGTGGCTCGCTTGGGCGAATTGTTCGCTGGCTTCGCTGATGGCGATGGCTTCCTGGTCGAGCTGGCCGGTGCAGGCGAGCAGCGGGCGGATGATGGTCCGCCGCACGACGAAGCTGGCGAGGGCGGCGCCGCCGGAGATTACAACGATGAAAAGAACGATGCTGGTCTGGCGTTGCAGGCGAGTCTCGTGCTGCAACGTGTCGAGGGAGCCGCGGAGGCCGAGCGTCTCGGTTTCGCTGGCGGTGGTGAGCGCGGTGCGCGCGGTGACGATGATTTTTTGAAACTCCGCCATGCGGATTTGCAGTGCCTGGCCATTGAGAGTTTTGGCCGAGGTGGCTTCAAAGACGGCGGGGGCGGTGCGCTTGAAATCGGCGAGCTGCGCGCGCGCGGCGACGAGATGGGGGGAATCGAGCCCGGTGCGTTTTCGGCGTTCGAGAATGCGGGCGAGGAGTTGGTCGGACTGCTCCAGCGGGAGTTGTGAGTTCTTCAAGCCCTCGGCGTCGCCGGTGAGCATGGCATCCTGATGGGCCTTGACGGCATCCTCGTAGTCGAAGAGGGCGGCTTGGGCATCGAGGGTGTTCGAGACGGTGTTTTGGGAAAGGTCCGCGAGGCGCCGCTCGTTGCGCACCCCTTGATAGGTTCTGATGAGCATGGAGGCGGCGTAGCCGCCGGCCATGAGGGCGATGACGAAGCCGATCTTGGCGGCGATGCCGTAGGATTTTTTCATGGGCGGCGCGGGCCAACCGATCAGCGGAGCACGATGACTTTGACTTGGGCGGTGACGCTGGCGCGGGCGAGGTAGCCGAAGGCACCGGGGGTCTTGGCGACGTAGGCGAGCATCTCGGCGTCGGTTTTGACCGGGAGGGGGAAAATGCCTTTGCCGGTGAAAACGAGTTTTTTCCAGTGCTTGTCGAACTGGTCGGCGGTGCGTTGGGCGTAGGTCTTCATCACGGCGTCATGGACGGGGCCTTCGGTGAGGACGGCGAGGCGGAGGGGGCCGGAGGACCAGGAGGTTTTTTTGCCGAGGAGGATGGAGCTGATGTCATCGGCGGAGAAGCTGGAGTCGGCGACATCGGGGTGGGCGATGAAGGCGAGATCCTGCGCGCGGGCGGCGGCGGCAAGGGAGAGGAAGAGGAGCGCGAGTTGAAAAAACTTTTTCATGGCGCTAGAAGCTGACAGTCGTCTTCACCGCAAAATAGGTCCAGTGGGAGCGCCAGAGCGCGGCGTCGCCGTTGCCTGCGGAAAAGATGCCCTTGGTGCCGTCGAGGAGGTGGGCCTCGGCTTTGAGAAGCCACCACGGCCGGAGGTTATAGCTGCTGGCGAAGGCGAAGTCTTTCAGCCAGTTGAGGTGGCGGGGGACGGAGAAGAGGGTGTGGCCGTCGCGGTCGTCGCGGTTGTCGTAGGCGACGCCATAGTAGGTGCCGAGCTGGAGCTTGGGGGCGACTTGCCACGTGGCCATGGCGTAGTAGCTGGCGAGGCGGCTCGTGGCGGCCAAGGTGCCGATGACGGGGAGGGTGGTGACGATGGGCACGTCGCCATGATTGGCCTCGGCGGCGAATTGCCAGGGGCCGTGGGTGTATTCGACGAAGACAATCCATTCTCTCTCGGCGATGGCGGTAGTGGTGCGCTGGCCGGCGACGAGAAGATCCCAGTAACCGGGGGGCAGGAAACCGGGGAGGAGGCGCGAATCACCGGGCGACAGGGCGATTTCACGGGAGGTCTTGGCGCGGCCGTCGAAATGGGCGTGGGAAATCTTGGCGTGACTGAAGCCGAGGCGGAGACCGGGGAGCGGAGTTTCCCAGCAGATCCACACGCCGTGGATTTGAACGAGATTGGCGCGGTCAAAAACGGCGGGCGAAGGATCGGAGATGCTTTGGATAAACGGGGAGGCGGGATCGAGTTTCGCCGACCAGCCGCCGTAGAGCTGATACTCGACCCTGCCGGCACCGACGGGCAGGCTGCCGTAAAGGGAGGCACCGTCGATGGCGGCGTTCAGGGGACGGGCGCTTTTGTTATAAAAATCCAGCGGCAAAAAAACGAAAGGGCGGATGAGGTCGACGTCTTGCGATTCGCCGTAGAGGCCGAAGGGATGTTTCACGCGGCCGAGGCGGACGCCGATTTTTTCGTTGAAGGCGTAGTCGAGGGAGGCGAGGTCGAGGGTGAGGTTGCGGTAGTCGCCGAGTTTGTAGGCGTAGAGCTGGGTGGTGAAGCGGAGGCCGTTGTCGAATCGGTAGGCGCCGTTGAGTGTGAGCTCGGTGATGTTGAGGCTGAGGGTGGAGGCGGTGGAGCCGAGAAAGTCGTAGCGATCAGAATAGGCGGCGGTCTGGCTCGCGGCGCCGTGGATCGCGAAACCGTCGAGATCGACGGCGGAAAGGCTTGAGGCAGAGAGCAGGGCAACCAGTGGGATGATGATGGATTTTGGCCAGGCGGGACGAAATAAGCGTGGGGGCATGCTCCCTAGGCATCGTCGCAGCGGGCGGGAAACTTTAGACGCGATTTGGGCGTTGGGCCGTTGGCAAAAGAAGACTTATTGCACCGCGCGGAGGGGCGGAAGCGCGAGGGCCGTCAGCGGGCGAGCCACGACTTGGCGGCGGAAAAATCGGCGGCGGTGAGCTGGTGGCTCGCGGGGAGAAACTGCTGGGTCGCATCGGCACCGCCGGCGCGGAGCAGGGCGGCGAGGCGCGGCGGATGGTCGAGCGGGACCATGGGATCGGCGTCGCCGTTGAGGAGTAGGACGCGTTTGCCGGCGAGCGAGTTTGGGGCGGCGGGTTGATCGAGGACGATCATCGGGCGGAGGAGCACGGCGGCGGAGAGCGAGGCGGGGCGAAGCAGAAGGAGCGTGGCGGCGATGTTGGCGCCATTGGAAAAGCCGATGGCAGTGAGGCGGGCGAGTTCGATGAAGTAGTGGGCGGACGCGGCGGCGATAAAATCGGCGAGCGCGTGGGTGCGGGCGGTGACTTCGGCGGGATCGAAGACGCCTTCGGAGAGGCGGGCAAAAAAGCGATGCGCGCCGTGTTCAGAGACGTCGCCACGCGGACTGAGAATGGCGGAGCCGGGCGAGAGCGTGCGGGCGAGCGGGAGGAGGTCGCGCTCGTTGCCGCCGGTGCCGTGGAGGAGGAGAAGAGGCGGAGCGGCGGGATCGGTGCCGGGTTGAAAGAGGTGGAGAGAGGAGGGCTTCATGAGGTCGCGTAGGCCGGGCGGCCGAGGCCGACCCGTTTGCAGAGGCGGGCGAGCGCAGTCTGCTCGCGCGGGGTGAGCACGGAAAATTCGCGCGTGAGACTGGCGGCGATTTTCGGGAAAAGCGTGCCGATGTAGCGGCGGCCCTTGGGCGTGAGGGCGACCTTTACGAAGCGGCGGTCGGCGGCGGTGCGTTCGCGGGTGACGAGGCCGTCGCGCTCGAGATTGGCGACGACGAGGGTGAGGTTACCGCCGCTTTTGAGGAGCTTGGTGGCGAGCTCGGACTGGAAGAGAGGGCCGCAGTGGAGGAGGGCTTCGAGCGCGGCGAACTGGGTGAGCGTCAGGCCGGGCGGCAGCGCGACATGGGCGCGGGCAGTGACGGACTCAGCGGCGCGCATGAGCTTGAGGTAGGCATCGAGCGCGGCGATTTCGGTTTCCGAACCTTGGTGGTGGGTGCCCATGGCGGGAGGTTGGGAGGGGATGTTTTGATGTCAAATTATCGGGACGGAGGGCTGAGCGGGAGCGGGGACGGACGGGGCGCGGAGAGAGTGCCGGGAGCCCCGGCCCGGGCGCGGCGGGCGTTAGGAGCGGGCCACGATGAGAAGCGCGGCGGCGAGGAGGAGGCAGAGCGGTGTGAAGAGGCGGGTGTCGTAGCGGGCAAACACGGTGGAGCGTTCGCGCTTGAAGAGGCCGACGAGGCGAAAATCGCCGATGACACGGAGGGTGAAGACGGCGAAGAGCAACCACGGGCCGGAGAAATAGGCCCAGGCGGGGAGGAGCTGGAGGGTGGGCGCGATGCGGCCGGAGACGAGGTGGGCGGCGAAGATCAGGAGGAACGCGACGGCTTGAGTCGCAATCGGCGAGGGCGTGAAGACGGGCGCGCCGTCGGCTTTTTGCGGGATCGCGATCAAGGCTCCGCGCCGGCCACCGAGCGACCAATAGACGTGAATGAAAGCGAGAGCGGTGAACACCAGGGCCACGCCGGCGGCGAGCAAAGCGGCGGGCAGCGGCAGGGGAACCGGGGCGGTGCTCAACGGGAAATTAGACGCCGTCGATCTTGTTGATGCGGCCGATGTGGCGGCCGCCCTCGAAGGGGGTGGCGAGCCAGACTTTCACGATGTGCAGGGCCTCGGCCTCGGTGACGGTGCGCTGGCCGAGGGAGAGACAATTGGCGTCGTTGTGGGAGCGGTTCCAGATGGCGACTTGCTCATTCCAGCAGAGGCCGCAGCGGACGCCCTTGACGCGGTTGGCGACGATGGCTTCGCCGTTGCCGGAGCCGCCGAGCACGATGCCACGCTGATACTCGCCGCGGGCCACGG
>JANYBX010000026.1 GCA_025360615.1 Opitutia bacterium | reverse complement strand
CCGGGAGATTTTTTCCCTCAAGCGCGTTGAGAATCATCAACGGAATCAGTTTCTCGGGAAAATGAAACGGGCCGTAGTTGTTCGAGCAGTTGGTCGTGAGCGTCGGAAAATGATACGTGTGCTGGAACGAGCGGACGAGGTGATCGCTCGAGGCTTTCGACGCGGCGTAGGGGGAGTTCGGCGCGAAGGGCGTCTCCTCGGTGAATGCGGGATCGGTAAGCGAGAGCGTGCCGTAAACTTCGTCGGTCGAGACGTGGAGGAAGCGAAAATTTTCCTTGGCCGGGGAGGGAAGTTTCGACCAGTGCTGCTTCACGCAGTTGAGGAGGCGGAGGGTGCCGACGACGTTGGTTTGGAAGAACGGCTCGGGGGAATCGATGGAGCGGTCAACGTGCGACTCGGCGGCGAAATTTGCGACGGCGTCGATCTGGTGGTCGGCGAGGAGCTTCGCGACGAGGGCGGTGTCGCCGATGTCGCCGTGAGCGAAAACGTAGCGTGGATCGCCCGCGAGGTCGGCGAGGTTGGCGGGGTTGCCCGCGTAGGTGAGCGCGTCGAGGTTAACGAGCTTCGTGAGAACGGAGCCGGTTTCGAGGAGGCGCTGGCGGATGAAATTGGAGCCGATAAAGCCGGCGCCGCCGGTGACGAGGAGGTTCATGATGATGAGATTTTTTCGCGCGTGAGGCTGACGATGCGAACCTGCCGCACGGCGTGGTCGAGGACGAAGCCGATCCAGAATGGATCTCGCCAGAGAAACCGGACTTCCGAGCCATCGACATCGCGGGCGATTTCGAGTGGGTCGACGAAAGGGTGGTCGGCGATGGAATCGAACTCGGCCTCCAGCCGGCGGCGAAGCTTGGTGCGCAGCGGGAGCAGCACATGCCCGGCTTCGCGATGCAGGACCCAACAATACGGAGGGTTCACAGTCCTTTTTCGTCCAACTCGCGGTTGAGCTCTTTGACCTGCTCGGACGTGAGGTAATCGCCTGCTTTCATCTCGCGATTGCGACGCGCAATGTCGGCCAGAAACTCAGGGTCGTTCAGCCGGCGTTTCAGGCCGAGGTAAGCGTGCAAAAAATTCTGTTCGCCCGGGGTGAGCTTGTCGGCGGCTTCCTTGAGTTCGACGGTGGACATGAATCGCAGTGTGCCGGTCAGGCGGATTTTTGCCAGTTCTTAAGGTCGCGGTCGATGGCTTCGTGCACTTCGGTCATCTGGATGCCGACGGCGGCGAGCTTCGAGGAATCCATCACGCAATTCGAGCGCGGGGTCTTCGCGGCGACGTGCATGAATTCATCCTCGTCCTTGAAGAAGACGTAGTCTTTCGGATGGACGCCACTTTTCAGGATGTGGTCGACGACTTGGCGCGTGGTGACGTGGCCGGGGTTGGTGACGTTGTAGATACCGAAGGGGACGCGTTTTTCCCAGCAGGCGAAGGTGGCGGCGACGAACTCATGGAGTTGCGAGATGGAGTTGCTCGCTTCCAGGAGGCGCGTGTAGCGCATGAGTTTCGTGAGGTAGTTGCGGGGACTTTCGCGATGGTCGAAGGGGATGCGGAGGCGCCAGAGGTAGACGTCGGGGACAGTGGCGAGGGTTTCCTCGCCGAGGGCCTTGGTGCCGCTGTAGAAGGAGCAGTTGTTTTGGCGAAAGGTGAAGTTGGGGGCGTCGGTTTCGGTGAAGCCGGTGCCGTCGGGGCGCGCGCCGGTGTAGATGCAGCCGGAGGAGACGTGGCCCCACGGGACGCCGGCGGTGGCGCAGGCTTGGGCGATATGGCCGGGGAGGACGGCGTTGCCGAAGAGGCAGGCGGCTTTGTCGAGTTCGCAGGCGTCGACGTTGGGCTTGCCGGTGTAGCCGGCGGCGTTGATGAGGAAGGCGGGTTGGTCGGCCTTCAGCGCGGCGGTGAGTTTCACCGGGTCGGTGTAGTCGAGCTCGGCGCGGCGGAGATTGCGGAAGGGGATGCCTTTGCGCGTGAGGAGTTGTTGGTAGGCTTGGCCAACGTAACCGGAGCCGCCGAGGAGATAGATCATGGGAAAATTTAAGCGGTGATTGAAGGGGATGGGGCGGGAGGGTAACAAGTTTTTTTGCGGACGCAAAAACGCCGCCCCGGGCAAGGGGGCGGCGTGGAGGAGAGAGGGAGGTGTGGGCTTAGAATTTCAGCTTCGCGCCGACGGCGATGCGCCAGCGGGACTGGGTGTTGTCGTAGATGATCGTATCGGGAACGAAGGCCGTGTTGGCAACTTGGGCGACCGTCGATTTCTGCACGATGATGCGGCCGTCGGTGCCGTAAACGGCCGGTCCGATGAACTGGCGGCGGAACACGTCGTTCGTGTTACGGTTAGCTTCCTCGTAGTAGTTGAAGAGGTGGCGGGCGAAGAAGGAGCCGAAGTTCGTCCAGTCGAGGAAGACTTCGAGTTTTGCCGTCTTGAAGTGAACGGGGACGTCCTGCGAAATGTGAAGGTCGAGCTTGTTCACCCATGGTTGATAGAAGCCGTTCTTGGGGGCGACGCCGCCGCGATATTTGGCGAGATCGGTGGAGTTGATAAACGTGAGGTATTTGTCGAGTTCGGCCGTGGTCAGGTTGGAGAAGTCGAAGCGGGCGTCGCTCCCGCTGAATGGCACGGCGATGCGGTCGTTCGACTGGCCGTCGCCATTGAGATCGTTCGAGTAGATCCAGCTAAACGGATTGCCGGTGCGGCCTTCGTAGTTGAGGGAGACAGTGGTTTTCCAGTCTTTGATCACTTCGAATTCACGGCTGCCGGAGATGACGATGCGGTCGCGGACCTCAAAGTCGGAGCGACCGTTTTCGACGACGCCTTGGTTGAAAATCACGTTGCGCTGCCACTGGCCGGAGGCGGTGGTCTGGCCGATGGCTTGCGCCTCAGTCGATTTGCCGTGGGTGTAGCTCGTCGAGAAGCCCCAGTGATTTTTCATGGGGCGATCCCACGAGAGGGTGACATAGGTCGAGGCACCGACGCTGGCGTTGCTGATGCGGTAGAGATCGGTGAAGGCCGCATACTTCGCATTGGCCGTGGTGCTCGGATTGCCGGCAAAACGCTGGCGACCGTCGGCGCCGAGCGTGGTGGCGCGGATGTTTTCGTTGGTGATGAAGAGGGCTTGGTCGATCTTGGTGAAGATCGCCTCAAGGGAGACGACGCTGTTCAGGAAACCGAGCTTGTGGTCGATCCCGACGTTGCCGCGCCAGACGGCGGGGAGCTTGATGCCGTGGTCGGCGAAATCGACTTCACGGCGCAACGTGGGATCGGTGTCCGCGCCGACGCCGATCGGATTGGCGGGGTCGAACTGGGTTTTAAGGAAATTCGTGAAGGTGCCGGAATTGGCGACGCCGTTATTTGCGACGGTGAACGAGCCGACGCCGATGGCGTTGTAGGAATTCGAGAAAAACACCCATGGGGCGCGACCGACGAAATGGCCGGCGCCGGCGCGGAGCATCGTGGTCTTCGCATCGTCGAGTGTGTAGTTCAACGCGACGCGGGGGGAGAGGTAGCTCTGCCCGTCGAGGGTGCCGTCGTTGCGGAGGCCGGAGGCGGTGAACAGGGCTTGGTTGAACGCGGGTTTCTTTTTGGTTTCGGAAAACTCGTAGCGCACGCCGGCGAGGAGGTTGAGGTGCGGGTTAACGTTCCATTTCGTCTGGCCGAAGATGCCGTTGGTGGCGAAATCGGAAATATCCGAGATGGGCCGCTTGGCCGGGTCGTAGTAGTTGCGGGTGATGCGCGCGGGATTGTCGGCGATGAAATCGGCGACGGAGGCGAAGATGGCCTGCCCGTAGGAACTCTGGCGGAAGAGATTCAGGAAATTGGTTTCCTCGCGCTCGACGCCGCCGCTGAAAATGAAGTTGTGGAAGAAATAATCGCCCGTGGCGCTGAACTGTTTCGTGTCCACGGAGACGGCATTGCCTTGGCGGAACAAGTCGGTGCCGGCAACAATCGCGCCGCCGGTGGTGGCGATTCCGGTGCGGGCGTTGACGCCGGTGACGCCGAAGATGTCGACTTCGGGGCCGATGGCCTTGATGGGCGTGGCTTGGTCCTGTTGGACGGTGCCGAACTTCAGCTCGGTCTTAAAGTCCGGCGTCCACTGGCTGAACAACTGGGAGGTGAAATTCTTCTCCTTGCGGATTTGTGAGTAAAAATTGCCGTCAAACGCGGTGACGGCTCCCGCCGAAAGATTGGGGGTGACACTCGAATTGGTCAGCGACGTGAGACTGAAGCTGCCGAATTGGGGAACCTCGCCCTCGGTTTGGGAGTAGCGGACGGAGAGGCGCTGGCCGGTCAGGATATTCCAGTCGATCTTCGCGAGGTATTTTTTGTCCTTGGAAATATTGCTGGCGGTGCCGCCGAGGTTGCCCCAGCCGATGGCTTTGCCAGAATCGGTGTTGTATTTCGCGAAGGCGGCGTTGATGGCGGCGAGCTGCGTGGGATCAACATTGCTGAGCGTGGTCGCGGTGGGCGGGGCGATGCGCTCAAACTTCTCAAGGTTGAGGAAAAAGAAGAGTCGGTCCTTGAGAATCGGGCCGCCGAAGGTGCCACCATAGGTGGTGCGTTTCAGCTTGGGCACGAACTTGACGCCGGAGTTGATCTTGGTCGCGACGTCCTCGCCTTGAGTCTGGAGGCCGGCGATGCGATCGCCGCTGAACATGTAGTAGAGGCTGCCGTGAAACTGATTGGTGCCGCGCTTGGTGACGGCGTTGATGGAGGCGCCGGTGAAGCCCGCGAACTGCACTTCGTAGGGCGAGACTTGAATCGAGAGCTGCTCGAGGGTTTCGAGCGAGAGGGGGTTGTAGAACGAGGCGAGACCAGTGCCGTTGAGGCCGAACTGGTCGTTGATGCGCGAGCCGTCGATCTGGATGGAATTGTAGCGGTTGTTTTGGCCGAGGGCGGTGATCTGGGCTTCCTCGCGATCGCCGGAGAGGGCACGGAGCGTGACGAAAGGCGAGGCGCTGATCAAATCCGCGAGGGAACGCTGGGTGGTCGGCTTGGCCGAGAGGCGCTGGCCGTTGTAAGCGCTGGCGGCACCGGTGGCGGAGCTGTCGAGTTCGTTAGCTTCGCCCTTCACTACGAATTTATTGAGGGAGACAATATCGGAACCGGGTTCCAGATCGAAGTCTTCCGTCGAATCGACGCCGAGCGTGGTCTCGACCTCGGAACGTCCCGCCGCCTTGAAACCGGCGGCGGTGATGGAGAGGTTGTAGGGGCCGCCGACGATGAGGCCGCGGAAGTTGAAGCGGCCGGCCTCGTTGGTGGTGGCTTTGTAGGCGGTGCCGGTGGGGGTGTGAACGGCGGCGACGGTGGCGCCCGCGACAGCTTTGCCGCCCGGGCCGTGCACGAGACCGGTGAGGCCGGAGGATACGACTTGGGCGAGCGCGAGCGGAGCCAGCGCGAGGCCGATAAACAAAAATGCCGCGCGCAGGAAGCGGAGCGGCAGGACGGACTTGGTAGTCAGGAGGGTGTTCATGGTGTTCTGAGAGGGAGATTTTATGACACGTGATGCATGTCGAGTGCCGAATCCGGGTTTTTGAAAAATTTGGGTGACGAAAATTTCAGGACCGGCGGCGGTAATCGCCGCGACTGAAATATTTTTCGAGCCAGAGATAGGCGCAGATAAAAAAATAGCGGCTGCCCATTTCCTTGATCTTCAATTTCGCCTCGCCGAATTTGCGGTTGCGCCAGGAGATGGGCGTGATGGTGAAGGAATAGCCGCGGATGATGGCTTTGAGCGGGATCTCGACGGTGAGGTTAAAGTGGGGCGCGAGGAAGGGGCGGCAGCCGTCGATGACGGTGCGGCGGTAGGCTTTGAAGGCGTTGGTGGTGTCGTTGAGAGGAATGCGGAAGCCGACGCGGACCAGAAAATTGGCGAGACGGTTGACGAACAGTTTCACGCGCGGGTAGTCGTGGACTTCGCCTCCCTTGATAAAGCGGCTGCCAAAGGCGCAATCGTAGCCTTCGTTGAGTAGTTTCCAGTATTTGAGAGCGTGCTCGGGTGAGTCGGAGGCGTCGGCCATCATGATGACCACGGCGTCGCCCGCGCAGTTGCGCAGGCCAAAAATGATCGCGCGCCCAAAGCCGTGTTCGCCGGTGTTTTGGATTGGGCGCAGCGTGGGGATTTTTGTTTTTAACGACTGTAACACTTCCCACGTCTTGTCTTTGCTGCCGTCATCCACGACCACGATTTCGTGCGGGACATTGTTCA
>JANYBX010000014.1 GCA_025360615.1 Opitutia bacterium | reverse complement strand
TCACTCCGGCAGCGCCGATTGTAGCATCGCGAGGCGCCGGTTTCGCCGCCTATTCCTTGAGGGGGGTCTCGAAGTAAAGGATGCGCATGCAATTGGGGCAAAAATGGACCTGCAGATGCTTCTGGATCTCGTTGTAGAGCTGAGGTGGCAGGCGCATCCGACATCCCTGGCAGGTACCGCCCTTGGCTTCTGTAACGGCAATACCGGCGCGACGGCTGAATAACATCTCGTAGCGAGAGAGCACGGGCGCGTCGAGATTTACGCTCGCATCGCCCGTCATCATGCCGACGTTTTCCGGCCCGAAGTCACGGCATAGCGCGAGAAACTTTTCGTTCACCAGCGCCTTGATCGGGCACGTATAGACCGAGCGTTCTCCCGCGCACAGCGCCTTGAAATGCAGCGCCGCCGCCACGAGCGATTTTCCCGAACCCGTCGGCGTCGCGAGGATCACGTTCTTCCCGCCGAACAATTCCAGAATCGCCTCCTCCTGCTCCGCGTAGAGTGAAAGCCCCTTCGCTGCCGCCACTGCGAGAAACTTGTCCAGCACCGCGTCCACCGTCGGCGTCCCGGCCAACGGCGCGAGCGGAGCGGCCGGCGGCGTCATCCGACCACAACGCCCGCTCCCCCGCCGCGACACAAGCCTCGGTCCTTTCGCCCGAAAACGTTCTTTCGAAGCCCAGCCCGTTTGTAACGTATTATATTACAAACTGAATTTCGCGTGGGCTGCACCCCGCGTCTCACAGCGGCTTCAATCCCGCCTCGATCTCGGCGCGCCTGCCCTCGAGAAAGGGCGGCAGCGCCAGCTTTTCACCCAGGGTTTCCTTTGACTCATCGACTGCGAATCCGGGTCCGTCCGTGGCGATTTCAAACAGAATTCCTCCCGGCTCCCGGAAATAGAGACTCTTGAAATAAAATCGGTCCACCGGGCCGCTCGATCTCATTCCCATTTGTTCCAGCCGGTGAGCCCAAGCTTCATAGTCTGTCACGGTGGGCGTCCGAAACGCCACGTGATGCACCCCGCCCGCGCCCTGCCGCGCGGACAACATCCCCGGCTCGACCGTCACGTGCAGCTCCGCCGCGAGCCCGCCCGCGCCCATTTCATAAACATGCACCTCCGCCGCGCCCTTCGTGGCCGGCGTGTAATCTCGCACGCGGCGCATGTTCAGCACGGTCCTGAGCACTTCGTCGGTCGGCAACAGATCAGCCACGCACAACGTGATCGGCCCGAGCCCTAAAATCTGATGCTCCGCCGGCACGGGACTCTTCGCCCACGCATGCCCCGCCGCGCCCGTCTCATCGGCGATCAACGTCAGCCGTTGTCCCTCCGCATCCTCAAAGTCCAGCACGTGCCGGCCGTCTCGCTCTGCCTCCCCATCGTGGCGCACCTTGGCCTCGTCGAAGCGCTTCACCCACCACTGGAGGCTCGCTGTGCTCGGGACACGCAGCCCGGTGCGCGTGATGCTCCGCGAGCCGCGCCGCTCGCGCGGCACGGGCCAGTCGAAAAACGTGAGGTCGGTCCCCGGCGTCGCTTCTCCATCCGCGTAGAACAAATGATAGGCCGACACGTCGTCCTGGTTAACCGATTTCTTGACGAGACGCATCCCGAGCGTGCCCGTGTAGAAAGCATGATTACGTGGCGCGTCCGCCGTCACGGCCGTCAGGTGGTGAATTCCGGTGAGTTGCATGGGCGCACACTGCACGCGAACCACGATTCGTCCAGTCGCCTCAGCCTCATGTATGGGCATCCACAAAAAAGAGCGGCCGTCTCGCGACGCCGCTCTCGTTTCAAGTCGCGACCGGCAGTCGCAGACGATGGTTACTTCAGCGCTTTCTTCAGGTCATTCGCCATCTGGAGATGATGCTCGAGCTTCGGCAGCACCTTGCGGGCGAAGGCGACCGTTTCGTCGTCCTTGCCGTCCTTGGCTTCATTTTGAAACAACTTCACGGCGTCTTCGTGGTCGGAGACGGTCTTCGCCAGATAGTCGTGGTCGAAGTCCTTCGAATCTTTCTTCATCCATTTCTTGGTCGTGTCCATGTCCCGGGCGGGAATGGAAACACCGTTGGCCGCCGCGATGGTGGCGAGGGTGGCATTGGCGCTTTCGTGGTCGTTGAGGAGCATCGAGGCGAGATCCCGCACTTGGGGATTGGAACTGCGCTCCGTGGCCACCCGGGCGGCGTCGACTTCTTCCATCCCGGCCTTCGCGGCTTTTTCAATAAAGCTGCGATCGACGTGGGGAATGTCGGACTTGGCTGGGCGGCCAACTTCGGCGGAGACACTGAGGCACAGGAACGCCGCGGAAAGTGCGGCGGCAAAACGAATGGGCAGGAGGAGGGAGGAGGTTTTCATCTCTCCCATAGTGCGATCCCGCGGGAGGTGGTTCCCTCGCCGTCGAAGCAAAGACTGTTGGCTTGTTCAGCGGCGCATCTCCCCGTCATCTCCAACCTCGGGCCAACCGTTCGCTGCCGCACCATCCCATCCACTCATATGAGCCGCGAAACCTGCTACCGTTGTTTTTGGCCGAAACCGCTCTGCTGGTGTTCGTCCATTACGCCGATGGCGACGCGCACCAAGTTCGTGTTTCTGATGCACCCGAAGGAATTCAAGCAGGAGAAAGCTGGCACCGGGCGGCTCACGCACCTCTGCCTCGCGGGCAGCGAGCTGCACATGGGCACCTCTTTCGATGAACATGAATGCGTGCAGGCACTGCTCAACGACCCCGCGTATTTTCCGATGCTGGTTTATCCCGGAGCCCAGGCGCGGAATCTTTCGCGGGGCGATTTGCAGCCGGCCGATCTCGGTGGACGCCGTTTGCTTGTCCTCTTGCTCGACGGCACGTGGGCGGGTGCGCGGAAAATGTTGAAGCTGAGCCCGAGCCTCCAGCGCCTGCCGCGCGCCATGTTCACGCCATCCACGCCGAGTCGCTACATTATCAAGCAGCAACCGCAGGTCGGCTGTCTCTCCACGCTCGAAACCACGCACGAACTGCTCGTCGCACTCGAACGCACGGGACTCGACTGCTATCCCCTGCCGGAGCAACTCCTCGGGCTCTTCGCCCGCATGCAGGAATTTCAGATGAGCTGCGCCGCCGATCCGTCCCGCCCCGGATATCGGCGCCAGCCCTACAGCGAACCGGCGGATCGCATCGGTCCGCGCGGTGGCAGCGGCTCGCGTCGCGAACAGTATCTCGGCAGGCAGCCGATGTAGCGGTTCGAAATGCGAGACCCACTCGGTCGACGCTCAACCCACCTGCACAAGCACCGTCTCGTTGCCAAAACGCACGCGATCGCCGGCACGGATTTTTTTGCCCTTCTGCGTCTCGACCCGGCCGTTGAGAAAAACCTGCCCTTCCATAATCATCCGCTTCGCCTCGCCGCCGGTGCCAGTGAGGCCGGAGAACTTTAAGAGCTGGCTCAACTCGATCGGCTCCTCGCGCACGGTGACGACGCGAGGCTCGCTGGATTCACGGGATGACATGATGGAGAAAAACGGCGCTACGGTTAGCCCACGGCGAGCAGCTCGACCACGAAGATCAGTGTCGCATTCGGCGGGATCGCGCCGGGATAGCCTTGCTCTCCATAAGCGAGGTGCGGCGGGAGCGTGAGCTTTACCTTGTCGCCCACCTTCATGGTCGCGACCCCGAGATCCCAGCCGGCGATCACCTGCCCGGCCCCGAGCACAAACGTGAAGGGCTCGTCGCGATCCACCGAGCTGTCGAACTTTGTGCCGTCGGTCAGCGTGCCTGTGTAGTGCACCGTGACGGCGCGCCCCTTCTTCGGGGCGGCACCATCACCAGTGATGAGTTTCTCGATCTGAAGTTCCGCGTTGGCCATGGTGCAGCGTCAGCGGTGGAAGTGGCGCCCGTCAATCACGAGGAGCGTTTTTCAAAGTGAAATGAGCGATACGAGATCTCCCCCACGCGGAGCGCCTCATGCACGCGCGAGCCGCGAATGCCGGCGAAATCCCGGCCGAGACCGTGGAGGAATTTGGGCAGATGCCGCACGATCAGCGTGAGGGAACGCTCCGAGTTTTTGTCCATGCCGCGCAGAACCTCGGTGTTGATCACGCGGGAATGCACCTTGCGCAACGGGGCCGCGGCGATGTCGCGCTCCCACTCGGCGAGCCCTTGGCTGAAGCGAAAATCGGCGTAGAGAAAATACCCGCCCGGCCGCAGCACGCGTGCGACCTCGGCAAAAAACCGCGGGAGATTGGGATAGCAGTGCGACGCCTCGACGTTGAGCACGGCGTCGAACGCCCCGTCAGCGAATGGGAGATTCTCCGCGTCGCCCTGCACAAACGAAAGCCCGGCCACCTCGTGGCGTCTTTGGCAAAAGCGAATGCCCTCCGCATTGAGATCGAGCCCAGTGTAGCTTTCCGGCTGCAACGTGCGCGCCAGATAGGAGGCGCCGCCGCCGTGACCACAGCTCACTTCGAGCACGCGCCGGCCGCGCAGATCGGCCTGCGTGGCGACGTGGTGATAGAGCTGGATGCAAGCGCGGTTGGCTTCGTCGGCCGGATCGAGCGGGATGCACATCGGCGGTTCCTCCTCGTAGGCGTAGTTGAGCAACAGCACCTCTTCATTGCGCAGTCGGCGCGTGAGAAAAGGATACCACCGCCGCCAGATCGCCTGACGAATTCCGCCGACGGCGAGGAGACGATCAATGAGAGGCATGAGAAGGCAGTGCGGCAAACGCCCTCCGCTGCCAACCTCGCAGCGCGGCGTTTCGCGAAAAAATATGCAGACAGCGCGCGGCGGTCTCGCGCAGTCTGTCCCTTTACCCTCCATGAGCGAACTCCCCGATTGCCAATACTGCCGCCAAGACCAGCGCCTGCACGATCTCATGATCGAGATCGCGCCGCTGAGCGCCTCGACGCTCTACCTCTTCAAGGAGCAGACCTATCGCGGCCGCTGCGTTGTCGCCTATCGCGCGCACGTGAATGAACTCTTCGAACTCCCCTCGACCGAGCGCGATTTGTTCATGGCCGATGTCGCCCGAGCCGCGCAGGCGATGAAGACCGCCTTCGGCCCGGCCAAGATCAACTACGGCGCCTACTCCGACAAGTTGCCTCATCTCCATTTCCACCTCGTGCCGAAATATCCCGACGGCCCGAGCTGGGGCACGACGTTTGAGATGATGCCGAACCCGAAAAAACTTCTCGCCGACGCCGACTACGCCGAGCTGATCACCGCGATCAAGCGCGCCCTCTGAAGGTAGGGCGCATCGGCCAGTGGGAGCGCGGCCGCGCTCCCATCGATCCTCCCGCAGATCGGTCACCTCAGGGCAACTTCGCCTGCACAAGTTTGCTCACCGCGCCGAAATCGATCTGCCCGGCTTCGGGCAACAGTTTCAGCGCACCGATGACCTTGCCCATTTCCTTCTTCGACTGCGCGCCGGTGCTGACGATGGCTGCGGTGATGAGCGCTTCGAGTTTCGCCGCATCGAGTCCGGCGGGCAGGTATTTTGAGAGCACGCGAATCTCCGCGTCGTTCGCGGCGATCAGGTCGGCGCGGCCGCCCTTGGCGAACTCGACATTGGCGTCGGTGAGATTCTTGACCGCCTTGCGCAGCGTCGCGAGTGAGAGGGCGTCGTCGATCTCCTTGTTCGTGTCCATCGCGGCCCGCTTGATGCCGGCGTCGGCCGTGCGGAGTGCCGTGGTGGTCGCGCTGTCGCGAGCTTTCATCGCGACGATGATGTCGGCGCGGAGGGTTTCGTAGAGGGAGGGCATGGGTCCAGCGTGCGAACCGTCTCCGGCGTGTCGAGTCGGCAACTCACTGCGCACACCGCCAAATTTGGGCACAAAAAAACGCGGGCTTTTTAGGCCGGCGTTGAGTGTGAGAGCGGTAACGCGAACGTTACTACTTCTTCTTCGCGGCTTTTTTGGCAGGCTTCTTCGCGACTTTTTTAGCAGGTTTTTTGGTGGCCATGCGCTGAGTGTCGAAAATGTTACGGCCATACGCACGCACGAAATTTCGTTTTCTGAAAAATTTTTGCAGCCCGCGCGCCGCGCTCTTTTTCGCTCAACCAACGACAGTCAGCACAATCCCGATGAGCACGCCGATCACCGCCGGGAGTTTTTGCCGGCCGTTTTTTTCGCCGAAGAAAAGGAGGCCGCCGGCAAACGCCACGAGCAAACTTCCCCGGCGCAAACTCGCGACCAGGGAAATGAGCGCGCCCCGTTCGCGGAGCGCGCTGAAATAAACAAAGTCCGCCACGAGCAGCGCGAGCGACACGAAGAGGATGCTCCAGCGCCAGTGAAAGACGTGGCGCGGCCACCAGCGGAGTTTCCAGCCGAGCGCGAGCGGGAGGAAGAGGAGCGCGAGGTAGATCGAGAACCAGCTCTGCACCGTCGCCACGCTGAAGCCGGCGCGCGAGAGGAGAAACTTGTCGTAGAGCCCGCTCACCGCGCCGAACAACGTGCCGAGAACCAAAAACCAAATCCATTTGTCGCGGTGAAAATGCACGCCCTCGCGCGCGCCGACAAACGACAGCGCGACGAATGACCCGAGCGTGATCGCGATGCCCACGCCCTCGAGCCACGACGGGCGTTCGCCCAACAGCGCGACGGCGCCGATCAGCGTCCACATCGGGGTCGTGGCGCGAACCGGCGCGGCGAGCGAAACTGGCAGATGTTTCACCGCGAAATAGGTGCAGACCCAGGACGCGGCGACGATCGTCGACTTCAGCAGGAGTTGCAGATGCTGCGTGAAACTCAGCGCGGACACCACGAGCGCCGCGGGCATCGCCCCGGGCAAAACCCCCGGCACCGCCATGAGCGCGAGCCACACGGTGGCGCTGATGACGTTGGCGAGAAAGAGCACGGGCAGCACCGCGTTGTCGCGCACGGCGTGCTTCGTGCACAGGTCGTAGCACCCGAGGAACAGCGCGGAGATGAGGCTGGCGGCAATCCAATGCATGAAAGCGATGAGCACTGCCGCCCGCCGGTGCGCGCCGCAAGTTCACACTCGGCGCGGGCTATTTTGGCGGCGTCCGCTGCCAGCGGCACATCCCGCCGTAAACCATCGCCGCGCCGAGGAGCGCCGAACCGGCGAAGGTGAGGATCATCTCGGTGCGCGTCAGGCCGAGCACTGACTCGTCGGTTGGCTCGATCAGTTGCACTGCACCCGCGATATTCACCGCCGATGAAACCAACAGCGATCCTCCCACCCCGATGAGCAGCGTGCGGAGCATTCGGGTCACCAGCGGGTGCATCCCACGGCGATAGCTTCGAGCTTCTGGGCACTCAAGCATGGACGGCTGCGCCGGATTTGCCTCGCCGCCTCGCGTCCCGCGGGGAAATCGTTTTCGTCTCCGCCCATGAAACGCACCCTCGTCAAAGACGCCCTCTCCTGCCCCGCCCCGCTCGACGCCGTCCTGCTCCAAGGCTGGGTGCGCACCCGCCGCGACAACAAGACCTTCTCGTTCATCGAACTCAACGATGGCTCCTGCTTGAAGAGCATTCAGGTGATCGCCGATGCCACCCTGCCCGGTTACGGGCACATTGAAAAAGTCACCACGGGCGCGTCGATCGAGGTGCGCGGCAAACTCGTCGCGTCGAAGGGAGCGGGACAAACGTGGGAAGTGATCGCGGAGAGTTTCACCGTCGTGGGCGAAGCGGACGCCACGTTTCCCCTCCAGAAAAAAGGGCACACACTGGAGTTTCTCCGCGAGATCGCGCATCTGCGACCGCGCTCGAATCTCTTCGGCGCCGTCTTCCGCGTGCGCAGCCGGCTGGCCTTTGCGATCCACCAGTTTTTCCAAGAAAAGGCCTTCGTCTATGTCCACACGCCGATCATCACCGCGAGCGACTGCGAGGGCGCGGGCGAACTTTTTCGCGTGACAACGCTCGATGCCAAGGCGCCGCCGCTGCGCGAGGACGGGGCAGTGGAGTTCGAGCGCGATTTTTTCCGGAGGAGCACCTACCTCACGGTCAGCGGCCAGCTCGAGGCGGAGGTCTTCGCGTGCGCGCTGTCGAATGTTTACACCTTCGGCCCCACCTTCCGCGCCGAGAATTCCCACACCTCGCGCCACGCGAGCGAATTTTGGATGATCGAACCCGAAATGGCGTTTTGCGATCTCGGCGGCGACATGGATCTCGCGGAGGAATTCGTGAAATATCTTATCCGCGACGTGCGCTCCCATTGCGCCGCCGACCTCGAATTCTTCGGCAAGTTCGTGGACAAGGAACTGCTCCCGCGCCTCGATTTCGTGCTGGAGCGGCCGTTTCAGCGGTGCAGCTACACGGAGGCCATCGCGATCCTGGAAACGTGCGGCAAGAAATTCGAATACCCCGTCGCCTACGGCGCCAACCTCCAGTCGGAGCACGAGCGCTATCTCACCGAGGAACACTTCAAATGCCCGGTCACGCTCTATAACTACCCGAAGGAAATAAAGCCCTTCTACATGCGTCTCAATGAGGACAACCGCACCGTGGCCGCGATGGACGTGCTCGTGCCTGGCATCGGTGAAATCATCGGCGGCAGCCAGCGCGAGGAACGCCTCGAAATCATCCGCGCCAATCTCGCCGCGCACAAACTCCCCGAGAAAGACTACGCGTGGTATCTCGACCTCCGCCGCTACGGCACCGTGCCGCACGCCGGATTCGGATTGGGCTTCGAGCGCATGCTGATGTTCGTCACGGGCGTCGCGAATATCCGCGATGTGATCCCCTTCGCCCGCACGCCGGGCGTCGCGGAATTCTGAAGGTGGAAATCAGGAAAGCGGGAAAAGATCTGCCACTCTCCGATTCCAGTTTTCCTGATTTTCCCATTTAGCCTGACGAAATCTTTCCCGCTTTGCCCCGCTGCTTCCAAACTCGCAGTGCCTCCAGCACCGCCAGCGGCACGAAGATCCACAGGACCTGCACGGGGAAAATCTTGCGCGCCGCCGCCTGGTGATAGGCGGCCAGCGGAGCCGCGAGGTAGACGAGCCGGTGCAACCGTTTCCATTTTACCGCGCCCATCCAGCGCAGCACGCGATGCGGGCTCGTCACGGCCAGCGCCAGCAGGATCGTGAAGGTCGCGAGCCCGCTCAAAATGAACGGCTTCTTCACGTCCTTCGCGAGCGTCGCCACCCCGCCTTCGTGGATGAGGTGAAACCCGAGGTGGAGCAGCGCATAGGCAAACGCCGCCACGCCCACGAGCCGGCGGTGGCGGTTGAGCGCTAGCGCGAGTTTCGATTTCGGAAACAGCACGCGCAGCGGCGTGAACGCCAGCACCGTCGCCAGCAGCACGCACGCGACGAAGCCCATGTGGTGCAGCAGGTATTTCGCCGGGTCCGCGAGCACGCTCGGCTCCTGCCGGAGCAGCGGCCACGCCGGCCAGAGCCCGGGCAGCACGAGCAGCACCCAGACGAAAATCTTCGAGCGCAGAAATTTTTCCAGCAGGCCCACGCGATGGTTGCCTCAGAAATTCCGCTTCAAATCGAGCCCCTTGTAGAGCCCGGCGACTTCCTTCTCGTAGCCGTTAAACATCAGCGTCGGTTGCCGGCCCGCGAAAAACCCGCCGCCGATCACGCGCTCGCTCGCCTGCGTCCAGCGGGGGTGATCCACGGTGGGATTCACGTTCGCATAAAAACCGTATTCCGACGGCGCCATCACGAACCACGTGTTGCTCGGCTGCTTGGCGACAAACTCGATCTTCACGATGGATTTGATGCCCTTGAAACCATACTTCCACGGCGTCACGAGCCGGAGTGGCGCACCATTTTGGTTCGGCAGCGCCTTGCCGTAGATCCCAGTCGCGATGAAGGCCAGCTCGTGCATTGCCTCGTCGAGTCGCAGCGCCTCGACGTATGGCCAATCAAGGACGGGTT
>JANYBX010000554.1 GCA_025360615.1 Opitutia bacterium | reverse complement strand
TTCAACGTCGCCGACTCCGGCATCTGCATCGGCGTCGTTCTCTACCTCTGGCATTCCCTCCGAGAAAAGTAGGGCGCGTGATCCCTCACGCGCCGGTTTACCCCCGGCATCACTGGGCGGGCTCCGTCGCAGCCAGCACGTTAAAAATAACGCTCGGCCGTCACCCTCACAGCAGCCGCTGCAAGGCCTCCGCGCCCGCGCCCGTCGCCAGCACGTAGTGGAACTTGCTGTCCGACCACACCGCTGCGGCCCGGCTCGCGCGGGCTAGGATCGCCGGCCGAGCGAGCGCCGGGATTTCCGGCATCGCGTCGCGCGGCACCGCGTAGAGATGAAACACCAGGCCGTTGCGCTCGAAACACACTTCAGCGATTTCCCGCCCGCCGAAGCGCACCGTGCGGCAACCGTTCGCCTGCAACTGCGCGAAATCCATCGGCTGTCCCACCGTCAGCTTGCCGCCGTCCGCGTTGAGCCACGTCTTCAGCGCGCCCTGCGCCGTGGCATGCCCCTTGTGGCCGGACCCGCTCAGGTCGTTCAGCGCAAATTCCCGCAGTGCCGCCATGCGCCCGTCCAGCTCGGCGGGGTCGCGCCGCAGCACGCCTGCCGCCGTCAGCAAAATCGCCACGCTCGCCGCCACGGCCCACGCCTGCGGCCGCTGCCACCACGCGCGCTGCGTCGCGCCCGCGCGCGCTCCCGCCAGAATCGCCTCACGCAAGCCCGCCGGCGGCGCGATCTCGCGCAGCTTCGCCGCCACCGCCCTGTCATGCGCCCGCGCCCGCGTAAACCACGCGCCGAGTTCCGGATCGGCCTGCGTGCGCTGCATCGCGTCGGCAAACGTCGCGTCGCTCGCGTCCTGCCCGCCGGCGCGATACGCCCCCAGAATAAATTTGGCCTCTTGATTGTTCATGCCTGTTTCCCTCCCTTGTTCATGGGAAACGAAATAATCTTCGTCGCCGCGTTCGCTTCCTCTTTCGCCAGCACCGCGCGCAGCTGCGCTTTTCCGCGCGAGAGCCGCGACATCACCGTGCCGATCGGCACCTCCAGCGCCTCCGCGATTTCCGCGTAGGAAAGATCCTCCAGGTAAAATAGCGTGAGCGGCGCGCGAAACACCTCATCCACCTGCTGCAGCGCCGCCACCACGGTCGCCCCATCCATTTTCGCCACGCGATCCACGTCCTCCGCCGCCAGTTCCGATTCACCCGGCGGCAAATCCTCGATCGAGGTCTCTCGCCCGCCGCGCCGCCGTCCCCGCAAAAATTCCCGATACAACGTCGTGAACAACCAGGATTTCGCCTTCGCCGTCTCCCGCAAACTCGCGCCTTTTTTGGCCCAGATAAAAAAAGTCTGCTGCACGAGATCGCCCGCGTCCGCCGAGTTGCGCGCAAGGCTCAGCGCAAAGCGGTAGAGCGGCGTGTAGTGCGCATCGACCAATTGGGCAAAGACCTCGTTACTCATGGATGTGGACTTCAGAGTTGCCAGCGGCGGAGTTTATTCCCGCGCCTGCGTTTCAATTTTGTCATTGCGGGAAGCGCAAGCGACGAAGCAATCCCTCTCTCCGCTCGTGATGCTTCGTCTCCACCTCCCACCCAACCTCGCCGCCGCCATCGTCCGCGACGCGATCCCGCTCAAGGTGGAACTCGATCTCGCCGCCGCGCCCGCGCCCACGCTCTTCCCCGCTCTCGCCGTCCTCCAGCGCCTCTGTGGCACCGCCCGCCCGCCCGCCTTCATCCAGCTCACCCGCGCCCAACTCCGCGAACTCACCGCCGCCGCCGCCGACCAGCCCATCTTTTCGCACCAAGGCCAACTGGGCCCGTGGCGCCACGCCGCCCTCCTCGGCACGCCACCTTCGTCGCCACCCGCTCCCTCCCCCAAACCCGAAACCCGAAACTCAAAACCTCGAAACCCCACCGGCAGCGCGCCTACCGCGCTGCTCGTGGACGGCTCCGAAAATTTTCTCGCGCTCACGCTCCCCTCGCCCGAGCACCCGCAATACGCCCGCGCCCTCGATCTGGTAAAGACCTCCGGTTTCTCCCTCGACCCTTCCACGCGCAAGTGGTGGCTCCGCGACCGACACAAGACGCTCAACTTCCTCGCCAGCCACGGCGACCGCCTCCGCACCGGCTTCGATGCCGACTTCACGCCCAACTTCGAAAAAAACACCGCGCGCTTGCGGCCCGCCGAAATCATCGCCGACGCCACCGAGACCACCGGCGGCTATGCCGTCACCCTCGGCCTCCGCGCTGGCTCCGCCGACGACTCCGCCCTCCGCGAAGCTCTCGCCACCAACCGCAATTACCTCGAAGCCGGTGGTCAAATATTTCTCCTCGCCCCCGCCAAGCTCGCCCAACTCGCCACCGCCCAGCGCGCGCTCGCCGGCGATCCCACCGCGGCCCTCGCCCCGCGCCGCGCCCAGCGCGTCAGCGCCGCCCGCGTCGCCGAAGCCGAGGAAATCATCGAGGAACTCGCCCCCGGATTTCAGCCACCCGCCACGTGGAAAACCCGCAGCGCCGCGCTGCGCAATCTCACCACGCTCGCTCCCGCGCCCATTCCCGCGGCGCTCGATGCACAGCTTCGTCCCTACCAACGCCTCGGCGTCGCCTGGCTCTGGCACCTCCACCGCTCCGAACTTGCCGGCATCCTCGCCGACGAAATGGGCCTCGGTAAAACGCTCCAGGCTCTCGCGCTGCTTTCTGCTCTGAAGGTAGGGCGCGTTATCCCTAACGCGCCGGTTACGCTCAGCCCATCCGAATACCCCGCGTCGTCACGGCGGGTTAAGGATCACCCGCCCTCCCTCGTCATCGCGCCCGCCTCCCTCCTCGAAAATTGGCGCCGCGAAACCCTCCGCTTCGCGCCCGAGCTTCGCGTCTTCGTCCACCACGGCGACCGCCGCCTCGTCACCACTGCCGATTTTTCCGCGCACGATCTCATCATCACGAGCTACGGCACGCTCACCCGCGACCAGGAGCTTTTCACCGCCACGGAATTCGCCGTCGTCATCGCCGACGAAGCCCAGCACATCAAAAACCGCCGCTCGCAAAACGCCGCCGCCCTCCGCGCCCTCCGCGCCCGCAGCCGTTTCCTCCTCACCGGCACGCCACTCGAAAACTCCCTCGACGATCTCCGCTCGCTCTTCGAGTTCCTCCTCCCCGGCTATCTCACGCGTGTCCCCGCCGGCCTCCGCGGCGACGAACGCGCCTGGTTCGACCAACGCCTCCGCGCCCAGACCGCGCCCTACATTCTCCGCCGCACGAAAGCCGCCGTCGCCCCCGAACTCCCCGCGAAAATGGAGCAGGTGATCTGGTGCGAAATGACTCCAGCGCAGGCCAAAATTTACCGCGACACCCAGGAAAAATCCGAACGCCACCTCCTCGATCTCGCCGCTGGCGGTGCCAATGAAGGCACCC
>JANYBX010000482.1 GCA_025360615.1 Opitutia bacterium | reverse complement strand
GGCAAAATACGCCGCCAAGGGCGGCGACGCCACCGCCTTCGGCGGCGCGAAATATTCCACACTCACGCCCGAGCAGCGCCGCGCCACGTTTGCCGCGATTCTCCCGTGGCTGCGCGGCCAGGTTTCCAAGGTGAAACGTTTCGTCGGCACCGTGCAGGACGACGAGAAAATCCTCCGGTTCGTCAACTCGAAGGACGCCGCCCGCCTCGCCGAACTCGGCACGAGCTGCCCCGACCATTTCCTCCGCACGAAAATCAAGCCGCTCTACATCGATTGGAATCCGCAGAGCGAAGACGCCGCGACGCTCAAGACGAAACTCGCCGCCGGCCTCGAGGCCTACCGCAAGGACTACGCTTCCTACTACGCGAAGTGCAAACACGCCAACTCGCCCGCGATGCGCGACCCGAATCCGACCGTCGTGTTGATCCCCGGCGTCGGCCTGATCGCGTGGGGCAAGGACAAATCCGAGAGCCGCGTGACCGCCGAATTCTACAACTGCGCCGTCGAAGTCATGCGCGGCGCCGAGGCCATCGACAGCTACATCGCGCTGCCGCAACAGGAGGCGTTCGACATCGAATATTGGCTCCTCGAGGAAGCGAAACTCAAGCGCATGCCCGCCGAAAAGGAGCTCGCTCGCCAAGTCATCATCGTGGTCGGCGCCGGCTCTGGCATCGGCAAGGAAACCGCGCATCGCCTCGTGAAGGAAGGCGCGCACATCGTGTGCGTCGATCTCAACGAAGCCGCCGCACAGGCCACCGCCAAGGAAATCACCGACAAATACGGTCTCGGTATCGGCGTTGCCGGCACGGGCCTTTCCTCCTGCGGCCCGGCCATCGGACTCGCCGCGAACATCACGGACCGCGCTTCGATCCGCCGCATGCTCGACGATGTCGCCATCGCCTACGGCGGCTTTGATTCGATCTGCGTCACCGCCGGCATCTTCGTCGCGAGCGACACGACCGGCCACATCCCGGACGACAAGTGGGCGCTCACCTTCAACATCAACGTCACGGGCAGCTACTTCGTCGCCGACGAGGCGTTCAAGACGTGGAAAGAGCAGGGGCTTCGCGGCAATCTCGTCCTCACGACCTCGGCCAACGCCGCCGTCGCGAAGAAAGGTTCGCTCGCCTACGATACGTCGAAGGCCGCCGCGAATCACCTCGTGCGCGAACTCGCGATCGAGCTTTCGCCCCTCGTGCGCGTCAACGGCGTCGCGCCCGCGACCGTCGTGCAAGGCTCGGCAATGTTCCCGCGTGACCGGGTCATCGGCTCGCTCGCGAAATACAACATCGCCTACAAGGACGACGAGGCCACGGATTCACTCGTGACCAAGCTCGCGCAATTCTACGCCGACCGCACGCTCACGAAGGCGCCGATTACACCGGCGGACCAAGCCGAGGCATATTTTCTCCTCGTCACCCAGCGCCTCAGCAAAACGACCGGCCAGATCATCACGGTGGACGGCGGTCTGCACGAGGCGTTCCTGCGCTGAGTCGGAGCGGGTTTCGCGAAGGATCCGAAGGCAGCGAAGGTAGGAATTGATTTCCGCCTTTGCCTCCTTCGTAACCTTCGCGAGACCTATGTTTTCTTCCATCGCCATCGTCGGCTCGGGCGCCATCGGCACTTATTACGGTGCGCGTCTGGCGCTCGCTGGTGCCGACGTGCGTTTTCTGATGCGCGGCGATCTCGCGGCCGTGCGGGCACGCGGCTCGATCATGCTGCACGAAAAGCTCGGCACATCCGAACTGCACCCCGTCGCCGCTTTCGGTTCGCCCGAGGAAATCGGCCCGGTCGACCTTGTGCTCGTCACGCTCAAGACCACGGCCAACGCCGAGCTCGCGCGCCTGCTCCCGCCGTTGCTCGGCCCGCGCACCGCCGTCGTCACGCTGCAAAACGGCCTCGGCAACGAGGAGCATCTCGCGTCGCTCGTCGGCGCGGAGCGCGTGTTGGGCGGGCTTTGTTTCATCGCGGTCAATCGCATCGCGCCGGGTGAACTCCGCGGGTTTCACACGCCGGGGTCGATCACGCTGGGTGAGTTTGGCCGCGCGGTCTCGGATCGCAGCCGCGCCATTGCCGGGCTTTTCAAAACCGCGGGCATGGCCTGTCTCGCCGTCGAAAATCTCGCCGAGGCGCGATGGCGGAAACTCGTCTGGAATATTCCGTTCAACGGTCTCGCCATCGCGGCCGGCGGCATCACGATCGACAAGATCATGATGAACCCCGCGCTCGCCGCCGAGGTGCGCGCCCTCATGGATGAAGTCGCTGCGGTCGCGCGCGCTCTGGGTTATGTCGTCCCGGAGAATTTCATCCAATCGCAGATCGCCGTCACCCTGCCGATGGGGGCCTACGCACCGTCGAGCCTCATTGATTTCCTCGCGGGCCGCGCGGTCGAGGTTGAAGCGATCTGGGGTGAGCCGCTCCGCCGCGCGCAGGTTGCCGGAGTGGACACGCCACGGCTCGCGGTCCTTTACGCGAAGCTTCGGGAGTTACTCGCTGCGATTCGCTGAGCGGTATTTTCCTCGTCATTACCCGCGTGAAAAGCACGCTGCCGACATTCTGCGCTTTGATTTGGCCATCCGGATTTCCCTCTGATCACTCCATCCAAAACTCTTCCGCTCATTCGCTCGACCGCTGATTTTGCGCGGCATGTCGGCCTGTCGCGCAGCGCCGTCTCGCGGGTCATCAACAACCAGCCCGGCCTGCGGCCAAAAACCATCGCGCGGGTGCGGCAGGCGATGGAGGAGACGGGCTTCACGCCGAACGCCCATGCGCTGCACTTGCGCGGCAAACCCACCGCCACCATCGGCGTGTGCGTGGAAAATTTCCTCACGCCGACCGCGGTCCACAAGCTGTCCGTGCTGCAGGATTTGCTGCACGCGAAAGACTACACGGCGCTGATCGAGGTGCATCGTCCCGGGTCCAGCCGGCGCGTGGTGCAGCATTTTCTTTCGCTGCGCGTGGACGGCGTGGTGTTCATCGGGCACTTCGATCCCCAGGATCTTGGGCCGCGGCTCGCCGAGCTCAGCCGGCACGGCGTTCCCCACGTGGTCGTGGACAATCCCGGGCTTAAAAAAACCAACTTGGTTACCTTGGATCGCGTGCGGGCGATGGAGCAGGTGATGGAGCATTTGTTTGGCTTGGGGCACCGGCGCTTCGGGCTGCTTGGCATCTCCGGCCCTTTTCAAACGGTGGTGGACCGCCTGCGCGGTGTCGAAAACGCGCTCAAGCGCAAGGGGCTCGGCATCGCGGCGGCCGTGTCGCTCGACGACCGCCATGCCCGGCACGAACATTTTAGCTATGGTTCCACGCTGGCGCGCGCCTTCCTGGAGTTGAAGCGCCGCCCGACGGCCTATCTCGCGATCAACGACGAAACCGCCGTGGGTGCGCTGCTGGAGTTTCAGAGCCAGGGATTGCGCGTGCCGCAGGATGTGTCGGTCGTCGGTTTTAATAACCAGAATGTCTGCCTCATGACGCGGCCATTGCTCAGCAGCGTCGACCAGCAGATCGAGAAAACGATGGAGGCGACCGCCGCCTTGATTTTGAACCAAGCGGGACACGCGTTGCCGGCGACTCCGGTGGTGCGGATGATCGAGCCGAACCTGGTGCTGCGCGGCTCGACCGGGCCGGTGCGGTGAAGTTTTGTCGGCCAAGCTCTCCGGAAAGTTTTTATCCAAACCAGATCGACGTGATGCCCCGGAGGGGAGTCTACGCACCGTCGAGCCTTCTCGATGCTCGCGTGGGCCGCTGGCTGGAGATCGAGGCGATCTGGAGCGAGCCGCTGCGCTGCGCAGATGGCGGAAGTGGACACGGCGCGGGTGGCGGGCCTTTGCGCAAAGCTACGGACATGGTCGGCGGCGTTTCGCTGAGCATTTTTCATTTCTATTACCCGCCGAAAAACGCGGCCCATCGCCCGCGCTTTGATTGGGCCATCCGGGTGGTCCCGGTTAATTTCTCAGGTACGTGGCGATCGCCTGCGAGCGGGAGCGCACGTGCAGCTTTTCGTAGATTCGCCGAATGTAGGTGTTCACGGTGGGCACGCTGATCGCCAGCGACTCGGCGATTTCCTTGTAGAGAAGGCCCTGGGCGAGCAGCGAGAGCACCGACTGTTCGCGCGGCGAGAGAGTCTCCAGGTCGGAGCGCGGCGAGTCTGTTTTTGAGAAGGACTGAACGACTTTGCGGGCAATACCGATGCTCATCGGCGATCCGCCTTCGAGGACTTGCTGGATGGCGGTGAGCAAGTCTTCGCGCCGCGTGCTTTTGAGCAGGTAACCAGTGGCGCCCGCCGCGAGCGCGGCGAAAATATGATCGGCGTCCTCGTAAACCGTCAGCATCAGGAACTGGGTTTTCGGAAGCAGCGGCCGGAGCCGGCGCACGCATTCCACGCCGCTAAGCTTCGGAAGATTGATGTCCATCAACACGACATCCGGCTGGTCTCGCGGCAGTGATTCCAGCGCACTTTCCGTGTCGACGGACACGCTGACCAGTTCGATATCGGCGGTGCTTCGGACAATGTCGCCGAGGAGCCGGCGAGTGGGTTCGTCATCCTCGACGATGGAGAGGCGAATTTTCATGGCAGGGGTGGGTTGGCCGCTTCTCAGGATTCGGCGGCGGTTCCTGACTGTGCCAGGGGAACCTCAAAGGTCACCACGGTTCCTCGTCCGGCTTCGCAAGAGAGGGAGTAGCGACCGCCCAGCTCGGTCATTCGCTGCTGCATGTTTTCGAGTCCGTGGCCGGTGGAAATTCGATTTTCGTGGCGAAGGACCCGGCGCGGGCCCGTGCCGTTATCGGCGATTTGGATGGTGAGAGTTTGTCCGGCCAAGCCGATCGTGATGGTCACGGCATCCGCGCCGGCATGCTTCACGACGTTGTTCAACGCTTCCTTGAAACACAGAAAAAGATGATGGCGCATCTGGCTGGTCAGATTCACGGCCGGCAGATGGTCGGGCATGATGAGGCGGCAGCGAATCGTGGCAACTTGCAGGAAACTCTGCGCGAAATTTCCGAGATAGCCGGCCAAGCTTTCCAGATTGTCGTGCCGCGGATCCACGGCCCAGACGATCTCGTCCATCGAGCGGATGATTTCGCCGGCGGTCTGGTAGATGTGGTTGATGCGGGCGGCGCCGGCGGCTTCGCTTTCGGGTTGGGCGCTCTGGGTCAGCAGGCTGATGCGCGTGAGGCTCGCGCCGAGGTCGTCGTGGATGTTGCGCGCGATGCGCGTGCGTTCGCGCTCGATCGCGCCCTCGCGTTCGAGACGCTCGAGTTTCATCCGCAGCCGCCGGTGCGACCACGAGCGCGCGATGAACGCCACCACGGAAACCAGCGCGCCGAGCACGAGCAGGCGGAACGCGAGCGTCTGCCACCAGCGCGGGAGGACGGTGATGGCGAGCACGAGGGGCTTTTCGTTCCACGCGCCGTTGCCGAGACTCGCGATCACCTGCAACTGATACCGGCCGGGCGGCAAACCGGGATACGTGACGACGCGATCCGGCCCGGCGGTAATCCACTCGCTGTCGAATCCATCCAGCCGGCATTTCACCTGCACGCGGTCGGGCGCCGAGAAGCGCAGCACGGAAAAACGAAACGCCAGTTTGCGAACACTCGCGGGAATTTCCAGCGACGGGCCGAGCGGATGGGGCCGGTCGTCGAACTTCACTTCCGCGATGGAGACCGCCGGCGGGGCGTCGTCGGAGATGACGGTGGCGGGATCGAAGGTGAGCACGCCCTTGCGCGTCGCGAACCAGAGTTTGCCGTCGTGGCTTTTCCAGACCGCCGGTTGGAAAATGCCGAGGCAGGAAATGCCTTTCACGCCGTCGTCGCGGCCGACGATCGTGGGGTGAATCCGCGCGAGGCTGCCGCCCAGCAGCTCGGCGAGTTGCTTTTGCGGCACGCAGAAAATACCCCGCATCGAGCCAAACCAGAGATAGCCGTGCTCGTCGGAAATGATTTGGGAAATGGAATCGTCGGCCAACCCGTCGTCCCGGTCCACGCGGTGAAATTTTCCGCCGGTGAGGGCGACGAGGCCGTGGCCCGCGGTGCCGAGCCAGACGACGCCGTTGTTTTCAAAAAAGATCGCCTGGATGGGGACGGGACTTTCCGCCGGATCGAGCGGCACGCGCTCGAAGCGTTTCCCGTCGAAGCGAAACACCTTGCCGTCCGCCGTGCCCGCCCAGATCCGGCCGGACAAATCCTCGCTAAGGCAGCGCACTTGTTTCCCGTCGAAGCCTTCCGCGGCGCCGAACAACTCGAAGCGGTCTCCCGCGAGCCGGCCGATTTTATCGGGGTCGATCGCGAGCCACAGATCGCCGTTGCGGGCGACTTGGGACACGCGGATGACGGAGAGCGAGGGCACGGCGTCGATCTTCGTCAGCCGCTCGGTGTGCGCGGTATCGAGTTTATAAACGTGCGTGCCAGCCGTGACCCAGAGGCTCCCTTTTCCATCGGGAAAAACCGTCATCGCGCTGAGCAGCGGCCAGCCGGCGCGCGGCGTGAGCACATCGACCACGCCGTCGCGCGCGCGGGCGATGCCTCCGTCGCGATTGCCGAACCAGACCGTGCCCTCGCGATCCTCGCTCACCGTGTAACTGAAATTGTCCAGCAAGCCCGCGCTCTTGTCGAAGAGCCGGAAGTCGCGCCGGCGGAGGCGGTCGAGTCCGCCGCCATTGGTCGCCACCCAGATGTCGCCCTCCGAATCCTCGCAGATCGAGAGGATGTCTTCGCTGGAACTCGGCATCGGCCGGCACTGGCCTTGGGAGATCAGGAACAGCCCCTGCGAGCGCGTGCCGAGCCAGAGGTCGCCGTTGCGATCCTCGAAGAGCGCCCGGACATAGTGCGCTCCGGCGAGCGCCGGGATGCGCAGGCCGGCGTCCAGCTTTTCGCCGTCGTGTTTGAAAACGCGATCCTGCGTCACGATCCACGGCCCGTCGCGGCGACTGGAGGCGACCCGCAATTCCGAGCGGGCGAAATCGTTTTTCAACGGGATCAACCGCCCCTGTTCGTAGCTGGCGATGAATGTCCCGCTCGCGATCCACGTCCGCTTCCGCGCATCCGAAGCGAAGTAGGCGACCGGGCGGCCGTTGACGATGTCGGCGGGGCCAAACGTTTCGCTCTGGCCCTCGTGCTGGCGGAGAATCGTGCGATCATCGCAGCTCGCCCACAGCGTTCCATCCACCTCGGCGAAGAGCGCGTTGACGATCTTGTCGTCGGCGAACACGGCCTTGCGAAACGCGCCGTCGCGCTCGACGAGGAGCCCGCCGGATTCCGGTGCGAGCACGAGGCCCAAGCCATCCGTCTCCGTCATCGCGCGAATGACAGTGGTCGTCGGGATCGCGGCGAGGGCAGGGGAGTAGTCGTCGAAGTGAACGCCGTCGAATCGCGCCAGCCCGTTCGCGGTCGCCACCCACAAATACCCGGCGCGGTCCTGGCGCACGCTGGCGACTTCGTCGTGCGGCAGACCGTCCTGCACGTGCCATTCGCGGAGCGAATAGTCGGGCGGCGCATCGGCTCCGCGCGCCGCCACGGCGACGAGCGCGAAGATCCCCAGCAGCTTCGCCAGCAGCGGCGCGGCAGACTGAATTTTTTTTTGGGGCATCGCGGAGAAAAACGGAAAGCGGGGTGAGGGTGCGACCGCGGCGGCAGCGATCAACTTCGCGGTGTGGCGACTAACTGGAAAAAGTCGAGGCCGCGTCCGTCCTTCAGGCAACGCACGCGTCCGTCATGTAAATTGACGACATGACCCGCGCCGCTCACATCGCTAGAGTCCGCCCGCAGAACTGTGGCTCCCCTCACGACTGCCGCCGCTGGCCGACTGTTGCTCCGCATCACGACCGCCTGCGCGTTTTTCACTCCGCCTCCCCGTCTCGCATGAAATCGTCGATTTGTTTCTCCCCCCGTCTTCCTCGGCTGCGCGCGTCCGCTACGGCGACCGCGCTCCTGTTGCTCCTGCCCTTCGTCGCTCGCGCCCAACTCTCTTGGAGCGTCTTCAACGAAACGACTTCGACCGCCGCGCCCGCTGCCACGAGCACCAACGGCGTCACCCTCACGGTCCCCGCCGGCCAGCGCGTCACGCTGTACGCGACAAACTTCACGCCAATCGACTTCACCGCGGCCACGTCCGGCGAGGTCTACGTCACCACGACGTTCAAAGCCTCCGGCGGACTTTCCAGTATTTCGGGCGGCACGCGCGCCGTCGGTTACGGCCTCTATAATAACAACGGCACCAACACCGGCACAACGTTCGCCGACGACAACGGTTACTTCACCTGGCTCAACGGCCGCGCCACCGGCTCGCTCATCGAGCTGCGCCGCCGCAACGGCGATGGCACTTCGCCTTCGCTGCTCAACCCCACCGGCACCGCCTTCAACTCGCTCGGCACCGGCACCACCACGCAAACCGCCGGCTCACTCACCGATAGCGGCACCTACTCGATCCAGCTGCACCTGATCCGCACCGCCACCGGTGTCTCGCTCGGCAACACCAGCGCCACGACGAGCGGCGCCGGCATCTGGGTAAACGGCGACGGCCTCAGCCAAACCGCCTACACGAATCCCGACGTCCCGCCGGCCACAACGGTGTTCAATGAAATCGGCTTCATGTTTTTCAACTCCTCCTCGAGCGCCGTTACACTCGAAATCGTTTCCGTCACCGGTCTCACGCCGATCAATCCGCCCGCGATCGTCACGCAGCCTGCCTCGCTCATCCTCAATCCCGGCCAGGCCAGCGCCCTCTCCGTCGCCGCCACCGGCACCGCGCCGCTCACTTATCAGTGGAAAAAAGACGGTGCCAACATCACCGGCGCCACGTCGTCCACGCTCGCGTTTCCGAGTGCCGCGACGACCGACGCAGGCAGCTACACGCTGACGATCACCAACGCCTACGGCAGCGTCACCAGCTCCGCCGCCATCGTCACCGTCACGACTTCGACCATCCCCGCCACGATCACGGCCCAGCCCGCCGCGACCACCGTGACCGCCGGCAACGCTGCCTCATTTACCGTCGCCGCCTTCGGCTCCGCACCGCTCGCCTACCAATGGAAAAAAGACGGCGCCAACATCGCCGGCGCCACCTCCGCCACGTTCACCCTCCCCACCGTCGCCACGAGCGACGCCGGCAACTACACCGTCGTCGTGAGCAACAGCGGCGCGACTGTCACCAGCGCCGCCGCCGTCCTCACCGTCAACACCGCGCCAGCGATCACCACGCAGCCCGCCAGCGCGACCGTCGCCGCTTCCGGCAACCCCACGCCCTCCTACCAGTGGGCGAAAAACGGCGCGAACATCGTCGGCGCCACGTCGGCATCTTACTCGGTTCCTTCCGCGACGCTCGCCGATACCGGCGTCTACACCGTCCGCATCGTCAACTCCATCGGCGCCGTCACGAGCTCCGCCGCCGTGCTCGCGATTCCTTCCGCGATGACCGCTACCGCTTTTTCTCCGGCCAACGCCGCGACAAACATCAACACCGACACGCCGCTCCGTCTCACGTTTGACCGCGTACCCACCGTCGGTGTCACCGGCCGCATCCGCATCTTCAAGGCCTCCGACAACACCGTGGTCGACACGATCGATCTCGGCGCCGCGTTCCAACTTCGCACGGTCGGCACCAATCCCACGCAGCTGAATTATTTCCCGATCATCGTCAGCGGAAACACCGCCAACATCTACCCGCACGCCGGCGTGTTGTCCTACGGCCAGACCTACTACGTCACCGTCGAGCCCGGCGCTCTGCGCGATACGACGAATGCGAGCTTCACCGGAATCTCCGACACCGCCACGTGGCGCTTCACCACGAAAGCCGCCGGTCCTGCCGCGAGCGCAGCGTCCGTCACCGTCGCCGCCGATGGCTCCGGTGATTTCAACACCGTTCAGGGCGCGGTCGATTTCGTGCCCGTGAACAACACGCAGCGCGTCATCATCAACCTCAAGAAAGGCACCTACACCGAACAGGTTTACGTCGGCGCCAACCGTCCTTTCGTCACGCTCCGCGGCGAGGACCGCGCGTTGTCGATCGTCACCTACCCGAACAACAACAACCTCAACGGCAGCACGCGCACGCGCGGCGTGTTCACCAACGCCTCCGCTGATTTCGCTCTGGAAACGCTCACGATCTTCAACTCAACGCCGCAGGGCGGTTCGCAGGCGGATGGTTTTGTTTCCGACGGTCTCCGCGTACTGATCAACCGCTGCAACCTCCGCAGCCGCCAGGACACGCTGCTCTGCAACACCGGCTCGGTCTTCATCACCGACACCTACATCGAGGGTAACACCGATTTCATCTGGGGCACCGCTTCCGCTTATTTCCAGCGCTGCGAACTCAAGGCCCTCGATACCGCCGGCCAGGAAGGTTACTACACGCAGGTTCGTAATCCTCAAAACCAGATCGGCTTTGTCTTCGTCGACTGTCGTCTGACCGGCGAGCCCACCGCGAAAAATTATTATCTCGGCCGCATCGATCCCAACGCCGGCAACTTCCCCTACAGCCAGGCCGTTTATATCAATTGCGCGATGGGCTCGCACATCCTGCCCGTCGGCTGGCAGCTCAATAACGCGACCACGTCCTCCACCGTGCAGGATTGGGAATATCAAACCACTGATCTCAACGGCGCCACGCTCGACGCCAGCAAGCGTCTTTCTTCCTCGAAGCAGATCGACGCCGCCACCGCCGCGCAGTATCGCAGCGCCGCGTTTGTGCTCGGTGGTTGGAATCCCCAGCTCGCGCCCACGATCGAAGTTCAGCCCGTCGGAGTGACGGCGACTCCCGGCTCCAATGTCCGCCTCACCGTCGTCGCCAACGGCGCACCCCAGCCGACCTATCAGTGGTTCAAGGACGGCGTCGCGATCGCTGCGCCCAACGCCTCGACCTCCGCCACCGCCGCGCCACTCGCGTGGAATGTCTTCGACGAGACGTCTTCTAAAGCTGCGCCCGCCGCCAACGGCAAAGTCACCGTGACGATTCCCGCGGGCCAGCGCGCCACGCTCTACACGACGAACTTTGTCCCCTTCGACCTCACAGCCGCCGCCCCCGGCACCATCGCTGAAGTGTCGCTAAACTTCACTGCGTCCGGCGGACTTTCCAATCTCACCGCTGGCACGCGCGCCGTCGGCGTCGGCCTCTTCAACAATAACAACACGAACTCCGGCTCCTCGTTTTCCGACGACACCGGCTATCTCACGTGGGTCAACGGCCGCGACACCGGCGGCAGCACGATCGAGCTCCGCCGCCGCAATGCCGCGAGCACCGCGAGTTTGCTCAACCCCGATGTGGTTTCCTTCACCGCGCTCGGCACCGGCTCCGCGACCCAGACCGCCGGCTCACTCTCCGATGGCGTGCCTTACACCTACACCCTTCGCCTCGTCCGCAGCGCGACGGGCGTCTCGTTCGGCACCAACTCCGGCAACACCGTCGCCGGCGTCTGGCTCCGCGGCACCGGCTTCAGCCAAAGCGCCTACACGAATCCTGACGTCCCGCCCGCCGCGACGTCGTTTAATCAACTCGGCTTCATGTTCCTCAACACGAGCACGTCCGCCGTCACGCTGACGCTCGACGCTGCCGTCGGCTTCACGCCCATCGGGGCTCCCGCCTACGCCGGCGCCAACGAAGCCACGCTCCAGTTGCCCAACGTCCAAGCCGCCGCCGCCGGAGTTTACACGGTGCAGGTCACCAACGCCGCCGGCACCATCACCAGCACGCCCGTCACGCTCGGCGTACCGTCCGGACCATTTGCCGGCACTTACTTCGGCACCATCGCGGGCGGGGGCACCTTCGCGCTTTTCCTGCGACCCGATGGCAGCGGCTCATTCCTCGGCAACAGCGGCGGCACCGCTCTCCTCGCCCGTCGCGTCACCGTCGATTCCGGCGGCCGCGTGCGTTTCACCGCTAACCTCAATCTGCCCGTCGACGTCACCATCGACGCGAGTGGCAACGTCACCGGCTCCGTCTCCGCCGCCGCCGTCACCGGCGCCCGCTCGACCGGTGCGACCGCGACGCTCGCCGGCTACTATCAGGCGACCACACCAGAAACTGCGGCGACCAACTACGTCATTGTCGGCGCCGGCGGCCAGGCCTACGTGCTGATCCAAAACGGCACGCAACTCTCCGCGGGCACCGCCACGATCGACACCGCCGGCAAACTCGCCGCCACGCTCGCCGGTCAGACCATCGCTGCCACGGTCGGTGGCGGCACCGTCTCCGGCACCGCGGGCACCGCGAGTTTCGCTGGCGCAAACGACACGCTCTCCGGCGCGCAACGATTCCGGGAGATCTCCACGCGTTCCGTCGTCACCGTCGGCGGCTCGTCGAATGTCGGCTTCGTGCTCACGGGCGACACGCCTGTCGATGTCCTCATCCGCGCGGTCGGGCCCACGCTCTCGACGTTTGGCGTCGGCAACGTCCTCGTCGCTCCGAAGCTCGATCTCTATCTCGGCTCCACCGCCATCGCTTCCAACACCAAGTGGACGACGGCGCTCAACTCCGCGGATATCGCCGCTGGAGCCGCGATCGCTGGCGCCTTCCCTCTGCCCGTGGCCTCCGCTGATTCCGCTCTACGCGTTCGCCTCAATCCCGGCGCCTACACCGCCGCGATGACGAGCGCCACCGCGGGAGTGGGCGGCGTCGGCCTCGTCGAGATTTACGATATCACCACGGGCACCGCGGGCCAGCGTCTCGTCAATCTCTCGACGCTCGCCTTCACCGGCTCTGGCGACAACACGCTCATCGCCGGCGTCGTCGTCAGCGGCAACGCGCCGAAGCGCATGCTCGTCCGTGCCGTCGGCCCGAGTCTCGCGCAGGCCGGAGTCGCCGGTCTGCTCGCGCGCCCCGTCCTCTCGCTATATTCCGGCAGCCGCCTCGTCGCGCAAAATTCTGGCCTCGCCACCAGCCCTGATGCCGTCGCGATCACCATCGCGGCGACCGAGGCCGGCGCCTTCGCCCTCACCGCCGGCGCCAACGACGCCGCGCTCCTCGTCAGTCTCGTGCCCGGCCTCTACACGGCGCAAGTCACGAGCGCCGACGGCACGACCGGCGTCGCGCTGATCGAGTTCTACGAGCTGCCCTGAGCCAGCCGACCCGCGGACCATCCTCAGCGTGGGCCTGCGGTTTTTTTTATTTCGCCCGTCAGGCGTTCTGCGCGAGTTCCGCGCGGCGCGCCCGACTGGCTTCTGCGTAGCCCTCACAAAAATAATAAACCCAAGATCCCCATGCACTGTTCCCCCCGTCTGCACCTCGGCCGCTCTCGCTTTCTCGGCGCGGCCTGTCTCCTCGTCCTGCTCGCGCTCCGCCTGCCTCTCTCCGCCGCCACCGGCGGTTACTCGACCGCCACCGGCGCCGGCTCGCTTGCCGCCGTGACCGTCACGACGCTCGCGCAACTCCAGAGCGCGTTCAACAACGGCAGCCGCCACATCATCGTCAGCGGAAATATCTACGGCGGCTCCGTGCCGAAGACGTTCACGTTTTCCACGACCGGCTGGAACAACACCACCATCGAAGGCGCATCCGGCGGCGGAGCGGTACTGCAAAACATCCAGCTCAAGTTCGACGGCGAACTCCTCGCGACCGGCACGAACATCACGAACATCCTCGTGAAAAACATCACGTTCTACGGCAACATCCCCGCGCTCCAAGCGCTGCCCGCGAGCGAGACCGACATCAGCGTCTCCGGCAATCACTCCGGCGTGAACTACCTCGGCGTCTCCTTTCGCCGCTGCACGAACGTCTGGATGGACCACTGTACGATCTACAACACCAGCGACGACCTCTGGTGCGCCACGCTCGCCTCCGACAACCTCACCGTGTCCTACTGCCACTTCTATTTCACCTCGAGCTGGCTCAACATGAGCCCCAATCCCTCGTGGAACTGGGTGGGCAGTTATCAGCCGCTCGCCTCCGAGCGACTCGCCGCCGTCATCGGTGCCAACAAGAGTGACTCCTACACCTACGGCACGCAGAAGCTGCACATTACGATGCACCATAATTGGTTTGGCCCGCTCCTAAAAGGCCGCCCCCTCACCCGCGGCTATGGGCACTACTACAACAATTATTTCGACAACGGCACGAGCGGCAGCGGCCAGTATAACGCGATCCAGATTGGCAGCGGCTCGAAGGTTTATTCCGAGAGCAACTACTTCTACAAAACGAACCAGTCGCATCAGGTCGGCTTGGACAGCAGCGGCGACAGCTACACCTTCTCCGAGCGCAACAACACCTACAACGCCGCGACCGGCACCTCCGCCACCGGCAGCACTTGGCCGAGTTCCTCGCCCGTCTCCTACAGCTACACCGCCGCCGCCGCCAGCA
>JANYBX010000433.1 GCA_025360615.1 Opitutia bacterium | reverse complement strand
AAACCCACCGAGGAGGAATTCCGCGCGATCTACCGCGCCACCGCCGCCACCGAGGCCCAGCTCGGGCCTCCCGGCAACGTTCGCACCATGGAGGATATGCGCAAACGCCAGGACGCCCTCCTCGCCCAGCTGCAAGGCACGCTCCCACCCGAGCGCCTCGCCGAATACAAGCAGGCCAGCGACCCGCAATACCAGCAGATCAACCGCCTCGTCGCCCGCCTCGAGCTGCCACCCGTGACCTCGCAACAAGTCGTCGCCCTCCAGACCGACATGCAGCAGCGCGCCACTGCCGTCCGCACCGACCGCACTCTCACGCCCGACGCCCGCAACGCCCAGCTCGCCGCCCTCTCCCAAGAAGCCACCACCAAGCTCACGGCCACGCTCACCCCGCGCGGCTTCGAAGCCTACAAACAAAACGGCGGCTACTGGCTGCAAAATCTCCAGCCACGTCCGACCACCGCGCCGACCGGTGGCGGCACGACCACCACCGTCGTCACGCGCCCCGGCGGCTGATCCCCCGGAGAGCGCCGCCAATTCCTCCCGATTGACTCCGACCGCGCCGCCCAACTTTCCCGCCCCGTCCCATGAAACTCACCCCACTTCTCCTCGCCGCCACGCTCGCGGCCAACGCCGCCTTGGTCGTCGTTTATTTTAACCGCGCCGCCCCCTCCGCCTCCGCCGCTCCCGCCACCAGCGCCGCTGAACTCTCCGCCCACTCGAAATCCGAAACCCTAAACCCGAAACCCTCCCTCGCCTCCGCCGCTTCCCCGCTCGAGGGGGATGCCAAAGCCTGGTCCACCTTGGAGTCCGGCGATCTCCGCGCCCTCGCCGCCCGCCTCCGCGCCGCGGGGTTTCCCCCGTCGATCGTGCGCGCCGTCATCAGTGCTCAAATCAACGCGCAAATGCGTCCGCGCATGGAAGCGCTCGGCACCGACACCGAGGAAAAACCCTTCTGGGTCGCCGACGGGAATTTTTCCGGAAATCTCGGCCCCAAGGTGCTCGCCGCGATACGGGAAACCGGTCGCGAGACGACACGCCTGCTCAAGGAGGCGCTCGGCGAAGACGCCTTCGCCGCCGACCAAAACACCAGCGACTACCAGCGCCGCCGCTACGGCGACCTGCGCCGGGAGAAAATCGACCAGCTTCAGCACGTCGAGGAGGACTACAACGAACTGCGGAATCAGGTGCATACCGCCGCCAAAGACCTCATGTTGCCGGAAGACCGCGAAAAAATCGCGCTCCTCGAAACGGAAAAGCGCGCCGACCTCGCCAAGATTCTCAGCCCGCAGGAACTGGAGGACTATCTCGTCCGCACCTCCACCACCACCAACCGCCTGCGCACCGCGTTGACCGCCATGAACGCCACCGAGGATGAGTTCCGCGCCATCTACAAGGCCCAGTCGGCCTATGACGAAAAATACAACTCGGCTTCGAGCGGCATCACTTATTTCAGCTCCGACATGATGAAAGACCGCCAAGCCGACCAAGCCCGCGTCACCGAGCAGCTCAAGCTCGCCCTCGGCGACCAGCGTTTCGCGGAATACACCCGCGACAGCGATCGCGAATTTCAAACCATCAGCCGGGTCGCCCAACAAGCCAACCTCCCCGCCACCGCCGCCGTGCAAGTTTACGACCTCCGCGCCAACCTCTCGAAGGAATCCAACCGTATCTTCGCCGACACCGCGCTGACGGTGGATCAAAAGCGCACCGCCCTCCAATCCCTCGCGCAAAATACACGCGCGCAAATCACGTCCACCCTCGGAGCCGATGCCGGGCGAAGCTATCTTCAGGTCGCCGCCAACTGGCTCGACCGCGTCGAACGCGGCGGCGCCGTGACGTTTAATCCCGGCGGCGGCACCAGCACGCGCAGCCTCCCGACCGCCCGTCCGCCCGGGGCGACCGCGCCGGCTCCCGGTGGCACCACCACCATCATTCGCGGCCAATAATCGCCCACCCGCGCCTTTTCATTTCATCCCCATGAAACCCATTTCCCTCCTCATCGCCGCCTCGCTCCTCGGCAACGCCGCGTTGATCGCCGTCCTCCTTTTCGTTTCGCCCGAGGGCACCGCTTCCTCTTCCGGCGACTCTGCCGCCGCCGCAAAATCCAGCTCCACCTCTCGTCCCGCCAAGGCCGGCGACACCGCCGGCGTGAATCCAAAACTCTGGCACGACCTCGGCGATCCCGA
>JANYBX010000367.1 GCA_025360615.1 Opitutia bacterium | reverse complement strand
GTGACGGCCGATCCGGCGGATGCCACCAAGCAGACGCGGGCTCAGGTCGAGATCGCGTTTCAAAAACCGTGCCAGCAGCGCATCACCATCAATTACGAAAAGAACATCGAGCAGACCGCGCTCGACGGCTACGACGGCTGGCAGCGCCAGCAGGCCCCGGGGGACAGCAGCAAGTGGCGGCAGGTCCTTCTCACTCCCGAGCAGATCAAACGGCTCCGCGCGAACACGCTCGAAAATCTTTTCTTCTACCGCGACCTCGAGCGCCACGGTGTGACGCTCGAGGAGCAGGGTGCGGCTGCCATCGATGGCATCGCCTGCCTGAAAATTTCATTCACGCACGGCCCCGGGATCGTTTTCGCCCGCTACTTTGACAGCGCCACCGGCCGGCTCATGCTCACGGAGACCGAAGTGGGCGGCGGCATTCGCGAGTCCGGAGAACTCACGGCCGGCGGCATTCGCTTTCCGCAGACCATCGTGACCACGAGCAAGACCGCCGCCGGGCTCACGCAGACCGTCACGATCACTTTCGAGAAAATCACGGTGAACGAAAACTTTCCCGCCGGTTTCTTCAGCGTGCCCGTGCTCGCGCCGCGCTGATTATTCCTCCACTGCTTGCAGCGGGCCGTCTGCATCCGCCTTTTTTTCGCCGTCATGCGCTCGCTTCGTTTCATCGATAAAAATTTCGCCGCCGATCTGGCGGCGTTCTGCCGCGGGGCCGCCGTGCCGCCGGAAATCACCACCGCCGTCGCCGCCATCCTGGCCGACGTGCGCGCTCGCGGCGACGAAGCCGTCGCGCACTACGCCGCGAAATTCGACGGAGCCAAACTCCGCGCCGGCGAGTTCCGCGTGAAGCCCGCCGAGTTCGCCGCCGCTACGAAACGTCTCCCCGCCGCCGAACGCCGCGCCCTTGTCGCCGCCCGCGACAGCATCATCGCCTTTAACCGCCGCAATCTGCCGAAAAACTGGACCGCGAAAAACCTCCACGGCGCCCTCGTCGGCGAGAAATTTGATCCCATCCGCCGCGTCGGCCTCTACGTGCCCGGCGGCCAGGTGCCGCTCGTCTCGACGGTGCTGATGACCGTCACGCTCGCAAAAATCGCCGGCTGCCCCGAGATCGCGGTCTTCACGCCCTCGAATGGATTTGGCAAAATTTCCGACGGCCTGCTCGCTGCGCTGCACCTCCTCGGCATCGACGAAGTCTATCGCATCGGTGGTGTGCAGGCGATCGGCGCGATGGCCTTCGGCACGTCGGCCATCCCCGCGGTCGATAAAGTTTACGGCCCGGGCAACGCCTACGTCTGCGAGGCGAAGCGCCAGGTCTTCGGCACCGTGGGCGTCGATTCGCTCCCCGGCCCGAGCGAAGTGATGATCATCGCCGACGAGACGGCGCGCGCCGATTTCGCCGCCGCCGATTTGCTCGCGCAGGCCGAGCACGGCTCCGGCCGCGAGAAAATCTACCTCGTCGGCACCTCCGAAAAAATCATTTCCGCCATCGCCGCCGAAGTGCAGGTGCAGCTCCCCTCGCTCACGCGCTCGGAGAAAACCGCCCGCGTTCTCGCCGAAGGTTTTCTCAGCATCGAAGTCTCGACGCTCGCGCAAGCCGCCGAAGTCGCCAACTACGTCGCGCCCGAGCACCTTGAGCTGCTGGTGAAGGAGGCCGCCGCCAAAAAACTCACGCGTGACATCACGACCGCCGGCGCGATCATGCTCGGCAACTATACGCCGACGGCACTCGGCGATTTCACCGCCGGCCCGAGTCATGTGCTGCCGACAGGCAGGGCAGGGCGCTTCTTCAGCGGATTGCGCGTGGCGGATTTCCAACGCCGCACGAGCCTCATCCGCTACGACCGCGCCAGCGTGAAACGCGGCGCGCCCATCGTCGCCGCCTTCGCCGCCATGGAGCGCCTCGACGCCCACGGTCGCTCGGTGAAGATCCGCACGGTTTGATTTTTCCCGCCGGGGATCGCGTCCATGAATCTTTCCTCCCTCGCCCTTCCGCACGTCGCGAAACTCCACGCCTACACGCCCGGCCTCCAACCGAGTGAACCCGGCTGGGTGAAGCTCAATACCAACGAGTGCCCCTATCCGCCGAGCCCGCTTGTGGCCGAGGCCCTCCGTCGCGAGATCGGCGAAGACGGCGCGTCGCTCCGGCTTTACCCGAATCCAAAAAGTTCATCGCTCCGCGCGGCCGTCGCGCAGCACCACGGCCACGGCCTGCGCGAGGAAAACATCATCATCGGCAACGGCTCCGACGACATTCTCAACCTCCTCGTCCGCGCCTTTTGTGCGCCGCAAGCCGCCGCCGGCTTCACGTTTCCCAGCTACTCGCTCTATCCCGTGCTCATCGAAATTCAGGACGGCCGGAGCAACGTGATCGAGTTCGACCGCTCGATGCGCCTGCCGTTCGACCGCATCGCCAGCTCGCCGGCGAAGGCGTTTTTCCTCACCTCGCCCAACGCCCCCACCGGCGTCGCCTTCGCCAACGCCGACCTTGAGCGCATCCTCGCGACCTTTCCCGGTCTCCTCGTCGTCGACGAAGCCTATGCGCCATTCGCTTGGGAAAACGCCGTCGAACTCCTCGCGCGGCACCCGCGACTCGTCGTCGTTCGCACGCTTTCGAAAGCCTACGCGCTCGCGGGCATTCGTGTCGGCTACGCGCTCGCGCACGCCGAGATCATCGGCCTGCTCGATGGCGTGCGCGACAGCTACAACGTCAACCGCCTCTCCCAAGCCGCCGCGCTCGCCGCGCTTTCCGACCCAGGCTACTACGGCGCGATCATCGAAAAGATCAAAGCCACCCGCGATTTCCATGTTGGGGATTTCATTCAGGGGCGCGGTTGGTTCACCTACGAATCGTCGGCCAACTTCATTTTCACTGAGCCGAAAAACGCCGCCGGCGGGTCCGGCCCGACGGTGGCGAGGGCCGCCTATGATTTCCTCTGCGCGCGCAAAGTCCTCGTGCGGCACTTCCCGAGCCACGCCTTGACCGCGTCGTTTCTCCGAATCAGCGTCGGCACCGATGGCGAAATGCTCGTCCTCTCCGACACCCTCGACGCATGGCTAAAAGCACCTCCCAACGCGTAAGCGGCTCACTCACCCCGCGTGCGGCGACCGTCTCCCGCAAAACGGCCGAGACCGACATCGCGCTCTCCCTCGCGATCGACGGCTCCGGCAAGGCCAAGATCGACACCGGCGTGCCGTTCTTCGACCACATGCTCACGCTCTTCGCGAAGCACGGCCTCTTCGATCTCACGGTGAAGGCCAAGGGCGACGTGGACGTTGATTATCACCACACCGTCGAGGACGTAGGGCTCGTGCTGGGACAAGCCTTCAAGGAAGCGCTCGGCGATAAGGTCGGCATCAAGCGCTACGGCTTCTTCATTCTCCCGATGGACGAGTCGCTCGCCCGCGTGGTCGTCGATGTCGGCGGCCGGCCGCACCTCGTCTATGAGGCGAATCCGCCGACGATGTTCGTGCGCGATTTCAACATCGTGCTTGTGAAGGAATTTTGCCGCGCGTTCAGCAACGCGCTCGGGGCCAATCTGCACGTGCAGCTCGTTTACGGCGAGGAACCGCATCATGTGGCCGAGGCGATTTTCAAGTGTCTCGCCCGCGCCCTCGACGTGGCGACGCAGATCGAGCCGCGCGCGGCCGACCAGTTGCCCAGCACCAAGGGCAAAATTTAATTTTCGGAATCGCGCCGCGCGGGGCGGGCGCTACGTTGGCGCGCCATGTCCGCTCCCGTCATCGCCGTCATCGACAACGGAATTTGCAATCTCCGCAGCGTCACCAAAGCCCTCGAGGCCGTCGGTGCCGTCGCGCGGGTCGTGCATACGCCGGAGGAAGTCGCCGCGAGCGATGCAGCGGGACTCGTGTTGCCGGGCGTCGGTGCGCTTCGCGACTGCGTGGCGGCATTGCGGGCCGCGAAGCTCGATGCGACGGTGCGCGACTGGATCGCGGCCGACCGGCCGTTTCTCGGCGTGTGTCTCGGGATGCAGGCGCTCTTCGAGCATTCGGAAGAGGGCAACATCACGGGGCTCGGGATTTTGCCGGGCAAGGTCGTGCGTTTCCGCCGCCCGCCGGAGTTCAAGATTCCCCACATGGGCTGGAACACCGTGCGCTTCGTGCAGCCGAACTCGCCTCTCGCCGCCGGCCTCGCGCCTGACAGCGAAGCCTTTTATTTCGTGCACAGTTTCCACTGCGTGCCGGCCGATCCGGCGCTGGTGCTGGGGGAGTGCGACTATGGTGGCGCGTTTTGCGCGGCGGTGGCGCGAGGCCGGATGTTTGCCACGCAGTTTCACCCCGAGAAAAGCCAGGCCAAGGGCCTCCAGATCTACCGGAATTTCACGACGGTTGCCGTGCGCGGCTGACGGGGCGGCTGCACATTTGCTTACACGCGCACCGCTGCGGGCTTATTTCCGCCGGCAGGGTTGCGCTCGCGGCCATGTTTGTTTTGCAAGCGCTCTGGTTTTAGCTTCGCTCGCCCGTCTATGGCCACGAATGCCTCGCTGAAAATCGACGACAAAGAATACCCCCTGCCCGTGATCGTCGGCACCGAGGGGGAAAAGGCCGTCGATACCCGCGCGCTGCGCACCGCTTCCGGCTACGTCGCCTTCGACCAAGGCTATGGCAACACCGCTTCCTGCGAGAGCCAGATCACCTACCTCGATGGCGACAGCGGCATCCTTCGCCACCGCGGCTATCCCATCGAGCAACTCGCCGCGCAAAGCGACTACGTCGAGACCGCCTACCTCGTCATCTACGGCGAACTCCCGAGCGCGACCCAGCGCAAGGAATTCGGCCTGCGTCTCCGCCAGAATGCGGCGGTCGAGACGCAGATGCAGCGCATCTTCGAGGGCTTTCCCAAGGACGCGCCTCCGATGGCGATGCTCTCCTCCATCGTGGCCTCGCTCGCGGCGCACTACCCGCACCTCGCGACCAATAATTTCGAGCACGACCTCAAGAGCTTCGACCTCGCCGCCGCGATGGCCATTTCGAAGATCCGCACCATCGGGGCGATGATCTACCGCTACCAAAAAGGCCTGCCGTATATCTTCCCGAAGCAGGAGCTGCCATTCTGCGAAAACTTTCTGCACATGATGTTTTCGGAGCCGTATCAGGACTACGTCGCGGCGCCCGAGATCGCGAAGGCGCTCAACCTCCTCCTGCTCCTCCACGCCGACCACGAGCAAAACTGTTCCACCTCCACTGTCCGCATGGTCGGCTCCAGCGCGGCGAATCTTTTCACGTCGATCTCGGCCGGCATCTGTGCGCTCTCCGGCCCGCTCCACGGCGGCGCGAACACGGCCGTCATGCAAATGCTCCAGTCGATCCACGACGAGGGCGACGACGGCACGCGGTTCATCGCCGCCGCCAAATCCGGCAGCAAGACCAACCGCCTGATGGGCTTTGGCCACGCCGTGTATAAAAACTTCGATCCTCGCGCGAAGATCATCGGCAAAGCCTGCGACGACGTGCTCGCCAAGCTCGGCATCAACGACCCGTTGCTCGCCATCGCCAAAAACCTCGAGCAGGCCGCGCTGAAGGACGACTACTTCGTCTCCCGCAAGCTCTACCCGAACGTCGATTTCTACAGCGGCATCATCATGCGCGCCCTCGGCGTACCGGTGAACATGTTCACGGTGCTCTTCGCCATCGGCCGCGCGCCCGGCTGGATCGCGAACTGGCGCGAAGTCGCGGCCAATCCGAAAGGCCGCATCTATCGCCCGCGCCAGATCTATTCCGGAGCGGTGAAGCGCGATTACGTGCCGATCGGTCAGCGCGGGTAGGGGAGGCCGCGCGGCTTCCGGTTCGCCACGGGTGCCGTGGGCGAAAAACTATTTTGGTGCCGGCTCTTTTTTCTCGTCGGTTTGCCGCAAGATTTCGTCGAGCGTCAATCCCGTGAGCCCCTGCAGGCCTTTCAAGACCTGCCACAGCGCGTAGAGCATCATGGCCATCGAGGGGATGGAAAGTCCCAGCAGGCTGACCCAGTGCATCTTCGCGAGTTCCTGGTTAAACGCCTCCGTGCCAGCCGGACTCCGGATGATGGCGCGGGCAAAACTGTAGTTCAGCACGCCGCTCACCAGCATCGCGAAGGCGATGAGATAGCTGGCTTTTTGAATGAGTCGGCTGAAGTCGTTTTGGGTCCCGCGTTCGGCCAGGGCGGCATCGACGCGTTCGACGTCGATCACCTGTGGATTGTAGATCAGTTCGAGCACCACCGGTTGCTTCGATCGCATCGAGGCCAGCACGGCCACGCCGATCAGGGCAGGCAAGGCACCGTCTTTCACCGCAAACCAAAAGCCATCGAGTTTCAGCAGGCCCAGGCCGCCCGTGAGCAACACGCTCACGATTCCCAGAATCGAAATGAAATTCATCCGCCGGCGCCGCGCAAAATCGTAGATTCCATACCCCAGCGGGAAAGCCAGCGCCACGACCAGCCCCCCCACCGGCCCGAGCCAGTGGTCACCGCTCAGCTTCGAAAGCACGAACGTCGGCACGACAATGTTGCACACAATGTTGATGACAAGGTTCTCTCGTTTGATCTTGGTTTCAGGCATGTTGTATAGAAAAACATCTGGCTGCGTTAGCGAAAGGAAGTAATTTCTCCGTCACTCCAAACCCTGTCCGTTGAGGTCTCTGCGCATGAAAACTGTTTCCCCTGTCGTCCGTGGCCCGAATCAAAGCCCGCGTGGGCTTTTTTATTTCCTGATGCTGGCGTGCCTCGCCACGCTGTCACTCCCCGCGCAAACGCTCAGCCCCGTCCCGTTCACGGTGCTGCGCTCACTCACTAGCGCCACCGACGGCAGTGTGCCTGAAGGCAAACTCCTCCTCGCGACGGACGGTGCCTTCTACGGGACCACCAGCGCCGGCGGCACGAGCGGCGGGGGCACGATCTTCCGCCTCGCGGCAGATGGCACCTTTACGACTCTGCGCAGCCTCGCCGCCGCGGATGGCACGGCTCCGATTGACGGGCTCATTCAGGCGAGCGACGGCAAACTCTACGGCACCGGTTCGGCTGGCGGCACCTCGGGCGCGGGCACGATCTTTTCCCTCGCGCTGGACGGCACCGGTTTCACGGTGCTGCGCAGTCTGACGGCGGCCACGGAGGGTTCACTCCCGCTCGATCTCCTCGAAGGTAGCGACGGCAAGCTCTACGGCACGGCGACCAACGGCGGCACGGGCAGCGCGGGCACAATCTTTCGGCTCAACAAAGACGGCACGGGTTTCACCGTTCTGCGCAGTCTCGCGACAGGCACTGACGGTAAAAACCCGCAGTCCGGCCTCATTCAGGCCCCCGATGGCAAACTCTACGGCACGACGAGCACGGGCGGCACGTTCGCCGGCGGCACGATTTTTCGCCTCAACCTCGATGGCACGGGCTTCTCCGTGCTCCGAGCCCTCGCGGTCGCCGACGGTTATGCCCCCTACGGCCGCCTGCTGATGGCGGTGAACATCAAACTTTACGGCACCACGACCCAAGGTGGCGCGAATGGCCGGGGCACGATTTTCCGCATTAATTTCGACGGCGGCGATTACACGATCCTCCGCAGTCTCGCCGATGCGGATGGCTACAACGTGATCGGTGCCTTGGCCCAAGGCACCGACGAGAGCCTCTACGGCATCGCCAGCGCCGGCGGCACGAACAACAACGGCACCATTTTCAAAATTAACCCCTATGTCGCGACCTTCTCCGTGCCATGGAATTTCACCGCGGCTACCGATGGCAGTGCGCCCATGGCGGCCGTCACGCAGGGCGCGGATCGCAAACTCTACGGAGTTACGACCGCCAGTGGAGCCAACGGCACCGGCACGATTTTCTCGCTGTCCCTCGCTCCTCGCCTGACGAGCCTGCCCACCGCGACTGGCACCGTCGGCCAAGCTTTCACCTACGCCCTCGTCGCCACCGCCGCGCCCACGAGCTACTCCGCCGCCGGGCTGCCCACCGGCGTCGCGATCGATGCGGCCACGGGCGTCATTTCCGGCACGCCCACCGTCGCCGGTTCATTTCCCGCCACGGTCGGTGCCACCAACGAAAACGGCACCACCACCGGCACGCTCACGCTCACGATTAGCGGCGGCAGCGCCAGTGTGGCGCTCTCCAACCTCACGCAAACCTACACCGGCGCCGCGAGGTCCGCTACCGTCACGACTTCGCCTGCCGGCCTCACCGTCGTCACGACTTACAATGGCTCGGCCACCGCGCCCACGGCTGCGGGTGCCTACACGGTCGTCTCCACGATCAGTGACGCCAACTATTCCGGCAGCGTGACCGGCACGCTCACCATCGCCGTCGCCGCGCCCACGATCGGCACCCAGTCGGCCAGCCCGACCGTCCTGGCCGGCGTGAGCACGAGTTTCATCATCACGGTCCCCGCCACCGGCGGCACGATGACCTACCAGTGGCAGCGCAAAGCCGCCGGCTCCGTTCAGTGGATCGATCTCGTCAACGACACCACGTTCTCCGGCGCCACGCTGGCCACGCTCACCCTCGCCAGCCCGACGGTCGCGATGAACGGCGACCAGTTCCGCTGCGTCGCCACCAACAGTGGCGGCACGGTCAGCAGCAGCGCCGTCACCCTCACCGTTCTTCCCGCGAGCCGCCTGCGCAACTTCTCCGTGCGCGCGAGCACCGATGCCACGCGCCGCCTGGTGGTCGGCTTCTCCGCCAACGGCCCGAAGTCCGTCCTCATCCGCGCCGTCGGTCCCGGCCTCGCGCAGTTCGTCGGCGCCGGCACGGCGGTCGCCGGCGATCCGGCCCTCACGATCTTCAACGCCACCAGCATCCAGGTTGCCGCCAACGACAACTGGGGCGGCACCCCTGCGCTCACCACGGCGTTCGCCGCCGTCGGCGCGTTTCCGCTCCCGGCGGCCTCGCTCGACGCCGCCCTGCTCTTCAACGCCAACGGCGGCGCGAGCGCGCAGATGAGCGTCACCTCCGCCGGTCTCGGCCTGATCGAGATGTATGATACCGAGAACACGTTTGCGGCCCGCCTCGTGAATATTTCCGCGATCTACCAAGTCGGCACCGGCGCCAACGTCCTCGTCGCCGGCTTCGTCATCGAGGGCACGGGCACCAAGAACGTCCTCGTCCGCGGTATCGGCCCCGGCCTCACGCAGTTCAGCGTGGCCGGCGTGCTCGCCGATCCGAAGATCGAAGTCCGCGACGCCGCCGGCGCGAAGATCAACGAAAACGACAACTGGGCTGCCGGCCTGAGCACCACGTTCTCCTCGGTCGGCGCCTTCCCGCTCACCTCCGGCAGCAAGGATGCCGCGCTCACCCTCAGCCTCGCGCCCGGCGCCTACACCGTGCTGCTCTCCGGCGCCGATGGCGGCACCGGCACCGGCCTGATCGAGATCTACGAGCTGCCGTAACCGTCGGCCGGTCCGATGGAGGCGGGGTGCCCTCACCCCGCCATCCGTGCCCCGCGTCTTTCAGACAACCATCGCCGCCCGTCACACTGACCGGCGGCGATTCCATTCCGGCTGTGCCGTCCGGCCGCGGATATTCCTTTTGCCATCCCAACCGGCGGCCCGCGTAATTTGCCCACCACCATGCTCCTCCTCGGCGTCAACATCGACCATTGTGCCACCGTGCGGCAGGCGCGCTACCGGCAGGCTCCTGCCACCGTGGGCGGCGCGGTCGAGCCCGATCCCGTCACGCTTGCCGTGCTCTCCGAGCGCGCGGGCGCCGATGGCATCACGGTCCATCTGCGCGAGGATCGCCGCCACATTCAGGAACGCGACGTCTGGCGGCTCCGCGAGACGATTTCCACGCGGCTCAACCTTGAGATGGCCTGCACGCCGGAGATGACCGCCTTCGCGCTCAAGTTGAAACCCGACTTCGTCTGCCTCGTGCCGGAGAATCGCCAGGAAATCACCACCGAGGGCGGCCTCGATGTCATTGGCCTGCGCGATCGCGTCCGCGCCTGCATCGAGGCCATGGGCGCCGCGGGCATTAAGGTGAGCCTCTTCATCGATCCCGACGAACCGCAGATCGAACTCGCCGCGAAACTCGGCGCGCCCTTCGTCGAGTTGCACACCGGCGCCTACGCCCACGCCTGCCACACGCCGCGCCGCGCCCACGAATTCCAGCGTCTTAGGCTCGGCTGTGTACGCGCCCACGATCTCGGTCTCACCGTGAACGCCGGCCACGGCATCAACTACGTCAACATCGCCGAAATCCGCACGCTGCCGCATCTCCACGAGCTCAACATCGGCCACACCATCATTAGTCGCGCGCTGTTCACCGGCATCGAGGAAGCCGTGCGGGAAATGAAGGCGCGGATGAACGGGGAAACGGAAAAGAAGAAATCATGAAACAGGGGAAAGCAGGGGCGACGGCATCGGGGGAGTCCGAAGTTTCTGCTTTCCCAAGTTTAAACACTTCCTCTTTTCCCACCCTTCCGCCCGGCGGCATTCTCGTCGGGCTCGGCTGCGATCTCATCGACGTCCAGCGCATCCGCGATGTGCTCGAACGCCACGGCGAGCGTTTTCTAGACCGCGTCTTCACCGCCGAGGAGCGGGCTTATTGTTCCGGCAAGGCGCGCCCGTGTCAGCACTACGCCGCGCGTTGGGCGGCGAAGGAGGCGATCTCGAAAACCTTCACCACTGGCATCGGCGCGGCCCTCGGCTGGCAATCCATGTCGATCTACCACGGGGAACGCGCCGAGCCGCTCGTGCGCCTCGATGAAAAAGGCGCGGCGTTACTCGCCCACGTCGGCGCCACGCACATCCTGGTGAGCCTGTCGCACACCGAGACGGCCGCGATGGCCGTGGCCGCACTCGTGCGCGCCGGCTAGATTTGCCCCGATGAGCGACTACGTTCCCGAAGAGACCGAGCCGCCGGAGCGCCCGACTCCGCCCTCGAAAACACCCTCGTGGATCATGCTCGGGTTTGGGTTCGGCGCGTTGTTCATGTGGGCGCTGCCCCGGCACGAACCGCCCGCGCCCGCCGCGATCCAGCTGGTGCCGCCGCCCGCGCTCGCGCCGGCCGGGGCTCCGATTTTCACCCTCATCGAAAACGTTTTCGCCGAACACGGAGGGGACGCGATTTGGGAAAACGACCTCACGGAGGTCGCGCTCTGGAACGGCGAAAAAAACAGCTACGCGGATTGCTACGAAGTGTTGCGCGTCGGGGAGACCCACTATTTTCGCACCATCGCGCACTTCACCCGGCCGGTGCTCACTCACGGGGTGAAAGTCGACAGCCCGCTGCAATTCACGGAGCCGCAGGCCAGGCTCAACGCATGGCTGCGCGAGCGAAACGAGCAGACGTTCAAGGCCTTCTCCGAGGCCGCGCGGCAAAACATCCCCGCGCCCGGCGCCGAGCGCAAATGAAGCCGATGCGCCCGCCGAGTCACCCGATCCTGACCTGTGAAGAAGCACGCGCTTTCGAGGCGAACTATTTTCGCGGCGACGAAGCCGCCGAGTGGATCGCGATGCAGCGCGCCGGTCGTGCGCTGGCCGCCGCGGTGCTGCGGGATTTTCAGGAGATCGGCGGATTTCCCGCCGATGGCTGCGTGCTTGTCCTGGCGGGCAAAGGCCACAACGGCGGTGACGCGCTCATCGCCGCGCAGGCGATCCTGGAGAAATTTCCCGCTGCGACCGCCGACGTGGAATTTGTTTTTGGCGAACGCGTCCTGCGTCCGCTGGCGATGCGCGCGTGGCGGGAGTTTCAACACAGCGCGCGCGACCGCGTGCAGGGTGGGAGCGCGGCCGGCCTCGGCCGCAATCTGCCTGAGCGGACGGGGGCGCCCGCGCTCCCACACTACGTCCTCAGTCTCGACGGCGTCTTCGGTTTTCAATTCCGCCCGCCGCTCGACGAGCGCGCGGTGCAAGCCCTGCGCCGCGCCAACGCGGCCGACGTGCGCCTGCGCGCCGCCGTGGATTTGCCGAGCGGCCTCGACGAGCCCGATGCCTTTCGCGCCGACTTCACCTACGCCACCGGCATCGTGAAATCGCCCGTGCTCACCTGTGCCAACGCCGGCCGTGTGCGCTACCTCGACCTGGGATTTTTCGAGGAGGAGCGCGTTGATCCCAACGCGCTTGACCGCGTGCTCACGTCGTCGTTGCTCGCACCGCTCGCCGCGCTGCGCGCGCCACACTCCGACAAGCGCACCTACGGCCACGTCTTCATCCTCGGCGGCTCGCGCAATTATCCCGGCGCGGTGTTGATGAGCACACTCGCCGCGCTGCGCAGTGGAGCGGGATTGGTGACGGCGTTTGTGCCCGAGTCGCTCGTCGCGGCATTCGCCTCGCGCGCTCCCGAGGCGATGTGGATCGCTTGGCCGGAGACGCCCGCCGGCGGACTCGCGCTCGAGGGACAACATCTGTTGAAGGAACGAATCGACCGGACGAACGCCCTCGTGATCGGCCCCGGTCTCGGCCGCGATGCGGAGACGCTCGCACTCGCGAAGGACATCGTCGCGACCTCGCCCGTGCCACTGGTGATCGATGCGGACGCGCTGCAACCGGAGATCGTTTCCGCCGGCAAAGCGCCGCGCGTGCTCACGCCGCACGCGGGTGAGTTTGCCCGGATCGCGAGTGCGACGCACGAGAACGCGGTCTTCGTGCGAAAAGGTCCGGTGACGCGGATCGCGAGTAGCGCCGGTCTCCGACCGGCGCAGAAAGGCCGGTCCGAGACCGGCGTTACTTATTACAGCTTGGCCGGTGGCCCGGTCCTCGCGCGCGGTGGCAGCGGCGATTTACTCGCGGGCCTGATCGGCGGCTTGCTCGCGCAGACGCCCTCGGAACCCTTGCTCGCAGCGAGTCGCGGCGCACTCTGGCACGGACTCGCGGCGGACGCATTGGCGCGAGCCCACGGCCAAACCGCGGTCGCGACGACGCAGCTCCTCGATTTCCTCAGCCCAGTCTTGCGCGAGCTGTAGGAGCGGCTTTACGCCGCGATTTTCCATGGGCACACACTCCATCGCGGCCTAAAGCCGCTCCTACATGAATACCCCCGAGCTGGAGTTAACCGAACGGCAGGCGTTTCTCGTCCTGAATGCGCTGCCCAACATCGGGCCGATCACGCTCAACCGACTGCTCGAGGAACTCGGTGGCGACCCGCGCGAGATTTTCAAGACCGACCGTCGCCGCCTCGAATCGGTGAAGGGCGTCGGCCCCGTCATCAGTGCGACGCTGGGCGCGTGGCGGGAGAAATTCGATCTCGCCCGCGAAGAATCGCGGATGGCGCAGAGCCACGCCGATTTTCTCACCGGCCGCGACGAGGCTTATCCAAAATTGCTGCGCGAAATTTCCGATCCGCCCATCGCGCTTTATCGGAAGGGGCGTTTTGATTTTTCCCAGCCGTGCGTGGCCATCGTCGGCTCGCGGCGGACGACGCTCTACGGCCAGGCCACGGCGAAAAAACTCGGCGCCGAGCTGGCGCGGCTGGGTTTTTGCATCGTGAGCGGACTGGCGCGCGGCATCGATACCTCGGCGCATGAAGGCGCGCTCTCGGTCGAGGGGAAAGCGGTGGCGGTGCTGGGCAACGGGCTCGACATTGTTTACCCGCCGGAAAATTTGCAGCTCTACCGCAAGATCGAGGAGAGCGGCGGCGCGATTCTTTCCGAGTTTCCGCTCGGCCGGCGTGCGGACCGGCAGTCGTTCGCGATGCGCAACCGCATCGTCGCCGGGATGTGCGAGGCGACGATCGTGGTCGAGAGCGATGTCGATGGCGGCGCGATGATCACCGCGCGCTTTGCGGGCGAGCAGGGCCGGCTGCTTTTCGCGGTGCCGGGCCGCATCGATCAACCGACTAGCGCGGGTTGCCACCAATTGATTCGCGATGGCGCGACGTTGCTGACGAGCGTCGATGATTTGCTGGGCGAGTTGAACTATCTCGACGGTTTGCGGCCGTCGCCGATTCCCGAAAAACCCGGCACACCCGCGGGCACGCCGGCGAATCTCACGGCGGACGAGGCACGGGTGTTCGCGTGTTTTGCCGGAGGGGCGATGCTCACGCCCGATGCGCTGGGGGAGCAGACAGGTTTGTCGGCGGCGCAACTCTCGGCTGTGTTGATGATGCTCGAGCTGAAGCGCGCCGTGGCGAAACGCGCCGACGGTTCATTCGAGGCGAGGAGTTAATGGGCTTGATCGAGTAGCCCAGCTTGGCCGGCGCGGTCCAATCCGGCGCGATAGGTGGCCCGCGCGGATTCGCTCCCATCGTAGCCGAGCGCGAGGGCGAGCAGGCTGCGCGTGTGCTTGATTTCGCCCGCGCCGGCGAGCGCTTCGACGTGATCCGAGAGCCAGTTCACCCGATGTTCGTGAATCTGCGGAAGCATTGGACGATCACGGAGTCGCTCGCCGGTTTGCATGAGCGCCCAATGCTGGAAAATTATTTCACTGGGCTCCGCGCGGAGGGCGTCGGCGTAGCGTTTTGCTTTCAGGAGCGGCGCGAAAAGCAATCGGCCGAGTTCGGGGCGGAGAGAGCCCGTCGACGGGAGTTGATCGTAAAGGGCGAGGGATCGTTCTTCTTCACCGAGGGTGCGGTTGAGTGCGACCACGTCGTCGAGGGTTTGGTTGGCCGCTTGGCCGGCCCGCGCGGTGGCTTCGGCCCGATCACGGCGTTCCACGAGCGCAGATCGAGCGGCCGGATAGCGACGGCTCAGGCTGTGGAGGTCAGAAAGCAGATAGCTCACGCGCACTCCCGAGAAGCTGGGCACGCGCGCCATTCCCTCGTCGAAGCACCAGAGAAATTCAACGAGCGCTGCGGCGGATTGGCCTGATCGGGCGAGCTGTTTGCCCCGTTGGTAACGGGTTTCGGCCAGAGCTGCATCGTCGGCGGCTTGGGCTTTGGTTTCGCGCGTGTGCGCGAGCGCGGTTTCGCTTTCGGCGGCGAGCTGGCGCGACGTGCGCCCGATTTGTGCGCCTAACCCGAGCGTCAGGCCAACGAGACAGGTGGTGAAGAGACCGAGAAAGACCGGCGGCAGGCGCAACCAGCCCGGGCAAAAATTGCGCGGCGGATTTTCCCCCGCGTTTTCCCGTGAGCAGCGGATCACGGCGTTGGTTCCGACGGCGGACAAAATGGGAACGACCAGCACGGCGGAAAAAGACCGGAGCGTTTCGGTCGCACGGAGAAGACGCAGCACCGCGCTGGTTTCCTGCCAGTGGTGACTGGCGGAATCATTCGCGTGCTGGGCGAGGGTGAAAACGAGTCCGTTCGCAAAATCGCGGGCGATGGCGACCGCGCCCTG
>JANYBX010000343.1 GCA_025360615.1 Opitutia bacterium | reverse complement strand
GAGCTGCACCAACACCTCCAACCCGAGCGTGATGCTCGCCGCCGGACTGCTCGCAAAGAAAGCCGTCGCCCAGGGCCTCAAGGTTAACCCGCTCGTGAAATCCTCGCTCGCGCCCGGTTCGCGCGTCGTGACCGCCTACCTCGAAAAAACCGGCCTTGCGCCGTATCTCGACCAGCTCGGTTTCCAGACGGTCGGCTACGGCTGCACGACCTGCATCGGCAACTCCGGCCCGCTCGCCGCGCCGATCGAGGAAGCCGTGGTGAAAAACGATCTCGTCGCCGCCTCCGTGCTTTCGGGCAACCGCAATTTCGAGGCGCGCGTCCACCAGAACATCAAGGCGAATTTCCTGATGTCCCCGCCGCTCGTCGTCGCCTTCGCGCTCGCCGGCCGGGCCAACATCGATCTCTCGACCGAGCCGCTCGGCACCGATCAGAATGGTGTCCCGGTTTTCCTGAAAGACATCTGGCCAACGCTTCAAGAAGTCCGTGACCAGATGCAGGCGGCGCTCAAGCCCGAGGTCTTCCGCAAGCTTTACAGCAATTTCGCCGAGCAAAATCCCAAGTGGAACGAAATCCCCTCGACCACGGGCAACGTCTATTCGTTCGACGTGAAATCCACCTACATCCAGGAGCCGCCGTTCTTCACCGGCTTCTCGCTCCAACCCGGCGCCATCGCCGAGATCAAGGGCGCGCGCGCGCTCGGCATCTTCGGCGACTCCGTCACGACCGACCACATCTCGCCCGCCGGCGCGATTAAGAAGAGCTCGCCCGCCGGCAAGTTCCTCCTCGAAAACGGCGTCGCGTTTGAGGACTTCAATTCCTACGGCTCGCGCCGCGGCAACGACCGCATCATGACGCGCGGCACGTTCGCCAACGTCCGCATTAAAAACCTGATGCTCGGCGGCGAAGAAGGCGGCAACACGATTGGAGCCGACGGCGTGAAGACCTCCATCTACGACGCCTCGATGGCCTATCAGAAAGCCGGCACGCCGCTCATCATCCTCGCCGGCCAGGAATACGGCACCGGTTCCTCGCGCGACTGGGCCGCGAAGGGCACCAATCTCCTCGGCGTGAAAGTCGTCGTCGCGCAGAGCTTCGAGCGCATTCACCGCTCCAATCTCGTCGGCATGGGCGTGCTCCCCCTCCAGTTCAAGGAAGGCATGAGCGTGCAGACGCTCAAGCTCGACGGTTCGGAAACCTACGATGTGATCGGTCTCGATATCAGCCTCAAGCCGCAGCAGGACGTGACGCTGAAGATCACACGCAAAGGCGAATCAGTGGATTTCATCACGGTCACCTGCCGCATCGATACGCCCATCGAAATCGACTACTACCAGCACGGCGGCATCCTGCCCTACGTGTTGCGCCAGATCGTCGCTCAGGGCTGATCGAGCCCAAGGCCCGGCACCGGAGCATTCCGGCGCGGGGCTGGCCGGTCGCGACGCACCTTGCGTCGTGACGGCAACTTGCACCCACCGCTAAATCCCGCACGTTTTAAGACGATTGTTTAAGTTCACTCCCTGAATTTCATGCCCGAGTCCGCCGCCACCTCCGTTTACCTTGTCGATGCCTACTCGGACCCCGTCGTGGTGCGGATCATCGGCCGCGCGAGTTTTCAAAACAGCGCCTGTCTCCGCGATTTTTTTGCCGAAATCCGCCGCCAGGGAAAAACCCGCTTCGTCCTCGATTTCCAGCAGTGCGCGAGCATGGACAGCACGTTCCTCGGCGTCCTCGCGGGTGCCGCGCTGGAGCTGCGCAAGTCCACGCCGCCCGGCAGCCTGGTGCTGACGCGCATCGGTGCCCGCAACCTCGAGCTCATTCGCAATCTCGGCCTGCATCGCCTGCTGACGGTGGACGCCGAGGGCACCGCCCTCGCTTTCGACAAGTGCGACACCGTGCTCCAGTGCCCCGACCGGAGTGAACTTGAAAACGCGCGCCTCGTCCTCGCGGCACACGAGAGCCTCGTGTCGGTGGACGAAAGCAACCGCGCCAAGTTTCAGGACGTGCTCGCATTCCTCAAGAACCGCGTCGAGCAGCGGTGAGGGGGAAGTTTTTCGTGGGACGCGTTTGCTGGAGGCGGGGTGCCCTCACCCCGCGAGCGACGTGGTCTTGTCAGCGACGTTTATGCGGGGTGAGGACACCCCTCCTCCATTTCAATCTCCGCCTTCGCGATTGCCCACCGCCGCTAGTCGGGCATAGCAAAGCCCAATGTTTGCCGCCTTCGCCATCGGACTTCTGCTCGGCGCGCTGGCGATGCTCGTGCCGATCGGCCGGGCGAGTCGACGGGCCGAGCGAAACGAAGCCGAACGCCAGCAGGCCGCGCACGACCGGCAGCGCGTCATCGATTTCATGCATCTCATGTCGGAGGCGCTCGGCGAAGGACTCGCGCGGCAGGATTTGCAGCAACGCATCGTGCATGCCTCGATTCTTTGCACGGGGGCGCTGAGCGCGTGCCTGTTCGAGCGCACGGCGGGCGGGCTGATGCGCGGCGTGGCGGTGGAGGGCTTGTTTCCACCGCATCGCCCGTTGAGCGATGCCCTGCAGGCCAAGCTCACGACGCGCGCGAAATTCATCGAGCACGTGTTGAAGTCCGAGGAGTTTCCCGTGGGCGAGGGCATCGTCGGCCGCGTCGCGCAGACGGGCCAGGGCGAACTCCTCGCGGATGCCGCGACCGATGCGCACATCGTCAAGCACACCGATCCGGCGCTGATCGTGCGCTCGGTGATCGCGGTGCCGATGGTGTTTCGCGAGCGCTTCTTCGGCGTGCTCACCGTGGCCAATGCGGCGGGAGACCGGCCGTTCACGCCGATGGAGTTTTCGCTCATGCAATCGCTCGCTGAGCAGGCCGCGCTGGCGCTGCACAACGCAGAGTTTCTTCACCTGCAAATCGAGCGGAAGCAGCTCGATCTCGATCTTTCCCTCGCCAGCGGCATCCAGCAGATGCTGCTCCCGCGCGAGACCGCGGGCTTCGCCGGGCTCGACGTGGACGCGCGTTACCAGCCGGCGCAAAAAATCGGCGGCGATCTCTACGACATCATCCCGCTCTCGGCCACGCGGCTCGCCGTGGTGGTGGCGGATGTGTCGGGGAAAGGAATCCCGGCGTCGCTGCTCATGGCGATCTGCCGCACGAATCTCCACCAGATCGCGCCGCGCCACGATTCGCCCGCGCGCGTGCTGGTCGAACTGAACCGCGCGCTGCTCACGGACATCGAACGCGGGCTCTACGTGACGATGCTCTACGCCGTGATCGACACCGAAAAAGACGAGGTCACCTACGCCCGCGCCGGCCACGAGCTGCCACTCTTCGCCCGGCCGGACCCGGTGAACGGCGGCAGCCAGCCTGGTTTTGCCGGCTCGGAAGGCATGCCGCTCGCGATGGTGCCCGATGAACTTTTCTCGACGGCCATCGCCGACCAGAAAGCGCCGTTCGCGCGGGGCGACGTGCTCGTGCTCTACACCGATGGTCTCACGGAGGCGCCCAACGAAACGGGCAAGGAATTTTCCGGCGCGCGCCTCGCCGACGCCGTGCGGGCTCTGCACAGCAAAAGCGCGCGGGAGATGAACGACGGCATCCTCACGGCCCTGCGCCACTTCACGGGCGAGGAGTCGCTGCGCGACGACCTGACGCTGGTGACGATTCGGCGCGCGTGAGCACGCGCTCCTTCTTTCGACGCCCCGCGCCCAGAGGGAGAGTAACCTAATAGGTTACTCTCCATCTGGGCTTATCGACGAGTTTAGGGGCGTGCTTGGCGCGGCGGAGCTGAAGGGCAGTGACAAAATCTTTTGCCACCGGCTCCATTCTGGCCTCTGTTTCCGCTCTCATGCCGACCGCCACCGCTCCCGCAAACCTTGACCGTTTCTCCGTGCCCGACGCCGGCGGACACTTCGGCCGCTACGGCGGCGTGTTCGTGCCGGAGACGCTGATGACCGCGTTGCAGGAACTCGGCTCAGCTTACGAAGTGGCGAGGACGGAGGAGGCGTTTCAGGCCGAGCTGCGGCACCACTTGAAGGAGTTCGCCGGCCGACCGACGGAGCTTTATTTCGCGGAGCGGCTCACGCAGCACTGCGGGGGCCCGAAAATTTATCTCAAGCGCGAGGACCTGCTCCACACCGGCGCGCACAAAATCAACAACGCCCTCGGCCAGGCCCTGCTCGCGCGGCGCATGGGCAAGAAACGCATCATCGCGGAGACGGGCGCCGGCCAGCATGGCGTGGCGACGGCGGCGGTGTGCGCGAAGTTTGGCTTGGAGTGTGTCGTTTACATGGGAGCCGTGGACATGGAGCGGCAGGCGCTGAATGTTTTCCGCATGAAACTGATGGGCGCGGAAGTCCGCCCCGTAGAATCCGGCCAGAAGACGCTGAAGGACGCCGTCAATGAGGCCATGCGCGACTGGGTAACGAACGTGCGCGGCACGCACTACATCCTCGGTTCCGCGCTGGGTTCGCACCCGTATCCGATGATGGTGCGGGATTTTCACCGCGTGATCGGGCAGGAGACGAAGGCGCAGCTCCTCGCCCGCGAAGGCCGGCTGCCCGACGAGATGATCGCGTGCGTGGGCGGCGGCTCGAACGCCATCGGCTTCTTTTTTGATTTCCTCGAGGAACAGAAAGTGCGGCTCATCGGCGTCGAGGCCGGCGGGCACGGCATCAAGCGCGGCGAACACGCGGCGCGTTTCGAAGGCGGCAAACTCGGCGTGTTGCAAGGCGCGAAGACCTACATTCTTCAGGATGCCGATGGGCAGATCGAGCTGACGCATTCCGTGAGCGCGGGGCTCGACTACGCGGCCATCGGGCCGGAGCACGCGTTTTACCGGGAGCGGAAGCGGATCGATTTCGCCTATGCCTGCGACGACGAGGTGCTGGAGACATTCCAGCTCGTGTCGCGGTTGGAGGGCATCATCCCCGCGCTGGAGAGCACGCACGCGCTCGTGCACGGCCTGAAACGCGCGAAGGAAATGAGGAAGGACGAGATCCTCGTCATCAACCTCTCCGGTCGCGGCGACAAAGATGTGAATCAAGTCGCGAAGATTTTGGGGGTCACGCTATGAAGTCCATGACAGGCTACGGTCGCGCGACGGGGACCATCGGGAGCGACACACTCACGGTGCAGGTGAGTTCGGTGAATCGGAAGACACTCGATCTCACGATGAAGATCCCCGAGGCGTGGGAGAGTCTCGAGCTGGCCATCGGCGACGTGGCGCGAAAACACGCGTCGCGGGGCAAAGTCCACATCGACATCGAGCTGACCGGCGCGCCCGGCGAGCGTCAGGAAGTTTGGGACGAAACCGCCGCCGCCGAAACGCTCAAGCGACTGGCGGCGTTTGCGATAAAACAAGGCGTGGCGTTTGCGCCGTCGCCCGAGCTGCTCTGGGACATCGTGCGCTCGCAGCGCAAGACCGACGATTTTCCCTCGACGGAGAGCGCGCAGCCGGCGGTGTTCGCGACGCTGGAGACGGCGCTGAAGGCCTTTGCGGCGATGCGCGCGAAGGAAGGCGAGGCGTTGCTCGCGGATTTTCTGGCGCGCATCGCCACCCTGAAGCGGCACATTGATGCCGTCGCGGTGCGAGCGCCCGCGGTGCCGGCGCTTTATCGCGAGCAGTTGCTCCAACGCCTCCGCACGGCGGAACTGGAACTGAATTTGGAGGATGAACGCGTGCTCAAGGAGATCGCGCTTTTCGCCGACCGTTGCGACGTGACTGAGGAGTTGACGCGATTGGCCAGCCATCTCGGGCAGTTTGAAACACTGCTGAAATCCGGCGGGGAGATTGGGCGAAAGTCGGAATTTATCCTGCAGGAAATCGGCCGCGAGGTGAACACGATCGGGAGCAAGGCGAACGATCTCACGATTTCGCGCGCGGTGATCGAGCTGAAGAACGAGCTGGAGCGCGTGCGCGAACAGATCGCGAATGTGGAGTAGCGGGTCGGGTCCGGGGTAGGGTGGCGCAATTCCCTCCGGGGGATTTACGCCGGTCGCGGTCGTTTCCGGCCAGCCCGGACTGGTCGAAACGTTTTCAATGGTGTGACCGCGCGGGCGAAGGCAACTTCGCCGGAATGAGCAACCCAGCTTTTTATTCGGGCCGTAGCGTCGTGCGGTGGGGCATCATCGGCTGCGGTGATGTGACCGAGATCAAAAGCGGCCCCGGTTTTCAGAAAGCGGCAGGCTCCCAACTCGTCGCGGTGATGCGGCGCGATGCGGCGAAGGCGGAGGACTACGCGAAGCGCCACGGCGTGCCGCGCTGGTATGCGGACGCGGACGCGCTGATCGCCGATCCCGAGGTGGACGCGATCTACGTGGCGACACCGCCGGACACGCACGCGCACTACGCGATCAAGGCGGCGGGGGCGGGCAAGCCGGCCTACGTGGAAAAGCCGATGGCGCGGCATCTGCCGGAGTGCGATCGCATGGTGGCGGCGTTTGCTGCGGCGAAGCTACCGTTGTTCGTGGCGTATTACCGGCGGCGGCTGCCGCGGTTTTTGCTCGTGGAGGAATTTTTGAAATCCGGCCGGCTCGGCACGCTCACGGGCGCGACCTATCGCTATGCGGCGCCGTTTCATCTCGCGAGCGACAGTTGGCGGATCAACGCGACGAGTGCGGGCGGCGGGCATTTTCTCGACGTGGGCTCGCACGTGCTCGACCTCTTCGACTACCTGCTCGGGCCGCTGAACGGAATTTCAGGACGCGCAGCCAACCTCGCTTCGAACTACGCCGTGGAGGATGCCGTGGCGGTTAACTTTGAGGCTGCGGGCGGCGTGCATGGCGTGGCGCTGTGGAATTTCACGAGCGCCGCGCGCGACGACACGATGCGGCTCACCGGCACGCTGGGCGAAGTGACGTGCTCGATTTTGGGCAACGACCCCGTGCGGCTCGAAACGGCGCAAGGCGTGGAAATTTTTGAGCGACCGAATCCCCCGCATGTGGCGCAGCCGCTCATCCAGAGTGTGGTGGAAGATTTGCTCGGGCGCGGCGCATGCCCCAGCACCGGCGAATCCGCCCGACGGACCTCCCGGGTAATGGACACCGTGCTCGCGGATTACTACGGCGGACGCACGGATGAATTCTGGCTGCGGGAAGACACGTGGCCCGGACGGCGTTCGGGGTGAACATTAGCATCGGCGGCGGCCGGCCCACCTGATGAGCCGGCCGGCCGGCTAGGCTGGGTAAATGACGAAACCACCCGGCCCGGGCCAAAAACTTTTCACTCGCCCACCTAATTGGCGGGTGAACCTGCCATACTGGGTGCATGCATCGATCCCCCCCGCATCCCCGAACGACCAACGAACGATCAACGGGCGACCCAGCAGGGATCCCCGAGGAATCAGCGAAGGATGCCGCCTCCACCCGTAGTCCAGTTCACCGCCGGCTACTCGCTGCCCACTACCCACTACTTCGCTGCTTTCCTCCCTCTCCCCCCATGGCCGCCGCCAGGCTCAATTCCGCCTCCACCGACCACGCGCAACGCGTCCATGCCGACCCCCCGCTCAAGGCCCGCTACCTCGCCGCCGCGCAAAAACTCGGTCGCAGGCTCAGCGAACGTCTCGACCTTGCTCAGACTCACGAAACTCGGTTGGGAAGGTGTCGTCCACGCCTGTCCTCTCGACGCATATCACCCCCAGCCTCGTTGCGGGCTTTTTCAGCAGCCGGCTAGGGTCGAGCGTTTGGCACCAGGCGGGGCACACGACGCGGCAAACTCACCGTGAATGTCGTTCTGCTCGGCGTGGATTCGACTGCAATGGTTCCTCCGTGGGCGCTGACAACTTCCCTCGCAATATAAAGGCCCAGTCCCATGCTGCCCACGCGAGCCTGTTTCCGCACCTCAGGTGAAATCCCTTGGGCCAGTGGTTCAAAAATTCGCGGCAGTAAAGCGGCGGAGATAGGTGCGCCTTCGTTGCTGACGGTGAGCAATACGGCGCTGCCAGATTCCGTGGCGAGCAACTCGATGGCTCCAGCGGCGGCGCCATGCTGGACCGCATTTCCGAGGAGGTTGGAGAGCAATTGGCGGATTCGCTCGGGATCCCATTCACCTGTTAGCGTCCCATGCGTGGCAAGACGAACGATCTTTTGTGGATGGGCCGCCCTGATTTCGTCGGTCGTGGTCTTGCATAGCGGAGCCAAGTCACAATCGACCCGCGTGAGCGGAATCGCTTTGCCCAACTGCGTCTGGGTAAAGTCCAGGAAATCGGTCAGCATCCGTGTCATGGCCTCTCCACTCGTAGTAATCTGCGCAAGAATTTCCGCCGATGGCTGATCGAGCGTGGCGGTCTCAGACAGCGCTGCTGCGGAGAGCATGATCGCGTTGAGGGGATTGCGCAGGTCGTGGCCGAGGATCGCCAGAAACATTCGGCGTGCCTGGTCGACGTGCAGCGTGTATCCCCGCACCGCCTCAGCCAAGGACTGATCCATCGTCTCATTGAAACGAGTCAGATCGGCCAGGTCGCGGCGATCGGGACTTGGCGCGCTTTCAATCCAGAGCCGGATGACGCTCGCTCTAAGGGCGCGGTATTCAGCGATCACCTCTGGCAGGCTGAAGCCAGAAGTTACGCGCCCGATCGCGTGGTCCGTGGAAGCCGTGTCTAGGACGGTGCCGGATTGGCCGACGTCGCCCTGGCCTCGCGATTTGTGAGTTTGTTGGGTGGAGGTCTGGGCCGATTGCATGTCCTTCGCGGCCGCACGCAGGATTTCCCTGGCGTGGTCGCGCAAGGCCTCGGGCGTCGCCTCGGCTACCGGCCAAATCTGACGGGCAAACACATCCCAGTCCGCGAGGATGACGTCACTGTTCGAAAGGATAAAATCGCCGAGTCGCATCGTCTCTGCTTACCCGAATTCACTCTGAAGTCGAAGCAATGCGACGACGGTGTTTTTCAGCAATCTGCTAAACACCAAACCCGAGGAGATCAGTGGTTGTCGGCCAGGTTTTTGTCGCTCTCATCCCCTCATGCCCTCGAAATCCAGTTTGGCCGAATAACACTGTTGGGCAAAGAAGATGAAGTTCACGATTACGCCTTTTAGTCCCAGCAGGGCCGCCCCTTCCGAAGCACCTTGGATTCCTCCCGGCACCGCGCGGCCGTTGACGCCGCCACCCGAGTGCGTATGGAAGCCTGACCGCATCGGGAACGCCGCGAGACCCAAGCCCCAATCCAGCTCCAGAAAAAAGGTGGACCTTTTTAAACTAAACCCTCGACACGCCTTCTCATGGAAGCCGCTAGAGCCCTCGGCCACGAGCGGTCGCGGCTCATTTTGAACGTTCGTCAAAAACCATGTTTCCGCTGATCCTCGCGCACGGCGTTCCTTTTTTGTTCATCGCACCGCTGCTATTGGCAGCCGTGTTCTCCGTGACGCTTTCTCCCATAGCCTACTGGCTCAGCTTTAAGCCAGAGAAGAAGGTGCTGGCGCTGCTCGCCGGCTTCACCGCTTTGATTTCAAGCGGCGGCCTTCTCCTTATATTCCCCTTCGACTCTGAAGCCCTAGTCGTATGGACCATTGTTGGCTTACTCCCGTTCATCTCCTCGGCTTGGTCCATAATTCGCTGCTTCAGGATGAAATCGACGCCCGAAAATCCAAAGGTCTGACGCTCGAGTAGACGCCTATCTCGTCACAGAGCGGGCTAGCGCACGCTCCGCGGCGGCCGCAGGTGCAGCTCATCGGGCAAGATGCCGATGCCACGAAAAGCCGTGTCTCCTCTTTTTAGACGCCCTCTGAGCGTTCTGTGTCGCGGTAGCCGACACAGGACGCCGGTTGAACAAGCCCGGGAATGACGGCGGCCCGTCGCTTCCCCCCTTATGCGTTTTGTATTTTCTGCGGCGCTGCGGCGCGTGGATTTCTTCCCTCGGCGGAGCGGACGCCCACAGCAGTGGCTGGCGGGCGTTCCCGGCGGCCGGAAGCTGGGTCTTGGGTTTTGATCTTTGGGTTTTGGACGGGGCGGGGATGGGCACACGCGACATTTGTCCCGCGAAGCCTTCGGAATCTTTGGTGAAGGCGGCATTTTTTGCTCAGAGATGCGTGCCGGACGACTGAGATCGTGTGCCGGACGGATGAGATCGCGTGCCGGACGAGTAAAGACGCGTGCCGGACGAGTGGAAGATGCGTGCACGGCGGTTGAGATCGCGTGCAAGACGCTTCGAGACGCGTGCACGACGTATCAACGCTCGCGTAAAACTGACCCACTAACGCTCGTTTAGAACTGACCCACCCCCTGTTGGAGGAAAAGCGGAGGAGGGACGCTGGAGGATCCCCGAGCTGGGCGGAGCCGAAGCGCAGCCCGGCTCGGGGATCCTCCAGCGTGAGAGAGGCCCTTGGCGGCGTAAATACCCGCGACCGCCTTGCCCGACGTTGCGTCAGCGCCGAGCCCGTAGACGGTTTCCGTCGGA
>JANYBX010000337.1 GCA_025360615.1 Opitutia bacterium | reverse complement strand
CTGAACGGACCGGGAGGTCCGTTCTCCGTAAAATCCAAAAGCAAGGAGACGTTGATATGAAGAGAAGCTAGCGTGATTTTTTTGGAGACGCGGAACGAGCGACGTTATCGAGGCAGTGAAATTTACGCCGACCCCGGCTCCTCTTCCATCTCTGTGTCGGCGCTCCGTGTCCTCTGTGTAACCCTCAGCCTCCGATCCTCCATCGGGCCGGCCGTCTACAGTTTATCGGATTCGGAGCGCACCAGTCGCTCGATCATTTGCTCGAAGTTGACGGTGTTTTGCCAGCCGAGCAGGCGGTGCGCCTTGCTGGGATTTCCGCAGGGTGAGATCGGCTCCACCGTGGTCACCAGCGCGGGATCGAATTTCACGTGATCGCGCCAGTTCAGGTCCAAACACTTGAAAGCTTGGGCGACGAGATCCTCGACACTGTGCAACCGGCCGGTGGCGAGGATGAAATCGTCCGCGGCCTGCGCCTGGAGCATCATCCACATGCCGTTCACGTAGTCGGGCGCCCAGCCCCAGTCGCGCTGGCCGTTGAGGCTGCCGAGCTCGAGCGTGGTCTGTTGGCCCTTTTTGATGCGGGCGGCGGCGCGGGCGATTTTCATCGTCACGAAGTTGCCGCTGCGGCGCGGCGACTCGTGGTTGTAAAGGATGACGGAGCAGGTGGGCAGTTTGTAGGCGATGCGGTAAATGCGCGCCATCTGCTGGGAGAACGCCTTCGCCGCGCCGTAGGGCGTGGTGGGATTGAGCGGCGTGAGTTCGTCTTGCGGCGAGTAGGAGGGCGAGCCGAAGACCTCGCTGCTCGAGGCGTAGAGAAACTTCGTGGTGTGATCGAGGTCGCGCAGGATTTCGAGCAGGCGGAGCGTGGCCATGCCGACGCTTTCCACGGTGGTCTCGGGCAATTCCAAGCTGATGCGCGGGCTGGATTGCCCGGCGAGATGGTAGAACTCATCCGGCTTGGCCCGGCTGATCACGCGGCGGAGATGCGTGGCATCCTCGAAGGCGCCGTTGTGCAAAAACAGCCGCTTCTCCATGATCTTGGGATCGGCGACGAGGTGCTTGATGTTGCTCGACGACACCGAATCGGGGCGATGCACGAGGCCATGCACGATGTAGTCCTTGGACAACAGCAGATCGGCTAGGTAGGAGCCGTCCTGGCCGGTGATGCCGGTGATGAAGGCGATTTTGGCGGGCATGGAGGGAAGAGGATTTTTTAGAAGGAGAAGCCCGCCTGGTTGCGGCGGAGATCGGCGGTGACCATCATCTGGCAGAGCTGCTCGAGCGTCGTCTGGGGTTTCCAGCCGAGCTTGGCGGTGGCCTTCGCGGGGCTGCCGATGAGGAGCTCGACTTCGGCGGGCCGGTAGAACTTCGGGTTGATGCGCACGAGGAGTTTGCCGGTGGCGGCATCCTCGGCGATTTCCTGCTCGGCGTGGCCCTTCCACTTCACGGTGACGCCGATGCCGAGGAACGCCATCGTTACGAAATCGCGCACGGTCTCGGTGCGGTTGGTGGCGAGCACGTAGGTGTCGGGCTCGGAGGCCTGCAACATGCGCCACATGCCCTCGACGTATTCCTCGGCGTAGCCCCAGTCGCGCTTGGCGTCGAGGTTGCCCAGCTCGATCACATCGAGCTTGCCGAGTTTGATCTTGGCGACGGAATCCGTGATTTTGCGGGTGACGAATTCGCGGCCGCGCAGGGGGGATTCGTGGTTAAACAGGATGCCGCTGCAGCCGAAAATATTGTAGGATTCGCGATAGTTGATCGTGATCCAGTGGCCGTAGAGCTTGGCGACGCCATAGGGGCTGCGCGGGTAGAACGGCGTCTCCTCGATCTGCGGGATGGCCTGCACCTTGCCGAACATCTCGGAGGTGGAGGCTTGGTAAAAGCGGATCTCGGGGTTCACGGCGCGGATGGCCTCGAGGAGATTGAGCACGCCGACGGCGGTGATCTGCGCGGTGGTGGTGGGCTGCTCGAAGGAGACGCCGACGAAGCTCTGGGCGGCGAGATTGTAGACCTCGGTGGCGCCGGTTTTTTTCAGCAGGCGGATGCTGGTGCCGAGATCGGTGAGATCGTATTCGACGAGTTCGAGATTGGGATGCGAGGCGACGCCGATCTCCTCCATGCGCCAGAAATTAACCGAGCTGGTGCGGCGGTAGGTGCCATAAACCTTGTAGCCTTTGGCGAGGAGCAGTTTCGTGAGATAGGCTCCGTCCTGGCCGGAAATGCCGGTGATAATCGCGGTTTTTTGAGACATGATTTTTTATGGAAGGGAAGTTGAGCTGGGAAAAAATGCGGGCGGAATTTCGATGGATTTTATTACGCGATGTCCACGTAGGTGCGGGCGGTGCGGTTGAAGATCCACAGCCCGCTGAGCACGATTGCCACGGTGACGGCCGTGGAATAGACGCCGGCAGCCCACGACAAGGTGCCATGGCCCAGCAGGCAGTAGCGGGTGGCCTCCGAGGCGAAGGTGACGGGATTCAGCGAGACGAGGGTCTGATACTTCGCGGGAATTTCAGACAGCGGGAAAACCACGGCGGAGCCATACATCCAGAGCTGGATGATGACGCCGGAAATCTGCTGGAGATCGCGGTATTTGGCGGTGAGGGCGGCCATCCACAGGCCGAAACCAAGACTCATCCCGGCCAACTGAACCACGACGAGGGGCAGAAGCAGCATTGCCGTGGTGGGTTGAAGATCGGCTCCGATCGTCGTGAAGAACTTATAGTAAACGTAGCACCCGAAAAACAGGAGCAACTGAATGCCGAGCGTGACGAGACTGGAAACCAGCGTGGAGAGCGGAACGACGATGCGGGGGAAATAAACCTTGCTGAACAAATTCATGTTCATGAGCAGGGTGCCGGAAATGGCGCTGAAATTGCCGGAGAAATAGCCCCACGCGATCTGGTTGCAGAGGTAGAACAGGAACGGCGGCAGACCGTCGGTCGAGAGTCCCGCCATCTTGTTAAAGATGAGGGTGAACACGATGGTCGGAAGAATCGGCTGAATCAGAAACCAGATTGGCCCGAGGAGGGTCTGCTTGTAGCGGGTGGCGAAGTCGCGCCAGACGAGCACGGAAAGCAGGTCGCGGTAGCGCCAGAGTTCGCCGAAATCGACGAGGGCGAGGGCCTTGTTGGGCCGGATGCGGACTTCAAGTTCCATGATTAAAAAGAGGAGGGCGCGACGGGACGAGAGGGCGCGTCCGGTTGCGATCTTCGAATCCGGATTTAGGCCGGATCATTATTGCTGTAGGCTTTGTAGTAGCCCTCGGCTTGGGCACCGTAGCCCTCATAGCCATAGGCCTTGGCCTTGGCTTCGGGCAACTGGTTCAGCACGACGCCGAGCACCGTGATGCCGGCCTCGTGCAGGCGGTCGATGTTCTTGCACGCCGCCGCGAGGCGAACCATGCGGTAGCGGCAGACAAACACGGCCTCATGGCAACTGCGCGCGAGCAGGACGGCATCGGGGAAAATGCCGACGGGCGGCGTGTCGAAGAGCACCAAATCATAAACCTTCAGCAGGGGATCGAGCACGGCGCGGGTGGCGAGGCGCTCGAGCACTTCGGTGGGGTTGCGCGGCATGCGGCCGGCGGGCAGCAGGTCGAAATTTTCGCCCATCGTAATAATGCCGGATGGGATGGGTTTCTTCTCGGAGGCCGGTTGCTCGATCCAGTCCACCCAGCCAGTCTCCACCTTGAGGCCGAAGTAGCGGTGCAGCGTGGGGCGGCGCAGATCGCAATCGACGAGCAGCGTGCGCCGCTTGTGCGAGGCGAATACGGCGGCAAGGTTGCAGGAGAGCTGGCTCTTGCCCTCCTGGGGGATGCTGCTGGTGAGGATCATGGCCTTGGGATAGGCCAGCACGGAGCGCACCTCGATTTCGCTGTAGATCCCGCGATAGCTTTCGGCCAGGGCGGGATCTTTTTGCAGGCGATAAATATTGGCGCGCTCGCTGGCGCTCATCTTGGGCATGGGTTTCACCGTGCCGAGCAAGGGCTCGCCCAAACCGTCCTCAACCTGCAGGGGCGAACGAATGCGGGTGTCGAAAAAACCGATGGCGAGCGGGAGGAGCAGCAAACAAAAAAGGCCGACGCCAATGGCCTTGGCCGCGACGGCACCCACGCCATCGTTGGTGGGGGTGGGCGGCACCCAAGCCGGGTCGAAGATCTTGATATTCGTGTGATCCATCTGATTGCTGATGTTGGTCTCATTCAGGCGCTCCACGATGCGCGTGTAGGTAACGCGCTTCGAAGCGGCGGCCTCCATCAGAAATTTGTGGTCCACGGAAACCTTGTCGAGCTGGCGGGCCTTGGCGTCGTATTCGGCGATCTGGGTCTTGTAGAGCGTCTCGGCTTGGAGTGAGGATTCATACTTGGCGCGCAGAGCGGCGACAGCGCGGTCAATGTTCTCCTTCAGGATGCGGAGGGTTTCCTGCATCTGCAGCTCGTTCATTTTGACCTTGGGGGCCTCGGAGCCGTAGCGCGTGTCGAGGAGGAACCGCTGGGCCCGCAGGCCCTGCAGGCTGCTGCGCAGCTCGGTGTTGTTGCCGTATGCCAGGATTTGCGGGATTTCCAGCAGGTCACGCCCGGCTTTCTGATACTCGTCGATTTTTTCGAGGAGGGCCTTGGCATCGAGTTGATCGATTTGAATCCCCAGCAAGGTTTTGCCGAGTGAGGACAGTTTTTGCAGGTTCAAATCGTGCGATTCGCCCAGCGCGGCCAGATTGTATTTGAGGCGGTAGCTTTGCAGCGCGCTTTCCGCCACCTCGACTTGGGAACGCATGTCCTCGGCCTGGTTGCGGAGGAAAACGATGGCCGAGTTGGTGCCGGTGTTGGCCCGGTCGAGGTTATAGTCGATATATTTTCGCGCGATGCGGTTGGCGATGAAGGCCGCCATCTCCGCGCTGCGGTTGGTGATGGAAACGCGGACGATCGCCGTGCCCTTGGTCGCGACGACGCCCATTTCGGGCAAGATGATGGACGCGATATTCGGCAGGGCTTCATCGGGTTTCAGGGGATCACGGTAGGGCTCCTGAATCTTGGTGATTTCCTCCGGCGTGAAGGAATTGGCCAGATAGTCGTAAAAGGTGCGGCTGTGGAGCTGCTCCATGTGGGTGTTGAGCTCGTTCGCGGTTTGCAGCGCGGTTTCGTAAACGGGTTTGATGCCGAGCGTGGTATCCGGGCGCGACTCGAAGAGCAGGGAGACTTCCGTGCGATACACGGGGGTGCGGTGGGGCTGCAGCACCACGTAGAGCACGCCCGCGATCACGCCGGCGATCGCGCCGATCCACCACCGCTCCAGAAAGAGATCGATGAAATCGCGGGTGGTCCGGCGGAGGCTGCCGGAACGGGACCGGGGTTTATCTTGAGGTTTATCCGACATGGGCGAGTGGTGTCAAAAAAGGGAGCGAAGTGGGCCGGACCTCAAAAGTAGCGTTCGCCGACGATCAGCCGGTCGCCCGGGTAAATGGGGAATTCCAAACGGCGCTGTTCGGATCCGCTACGGACGCCCATCATGGCTTCCACGTTGACGACGGTGGAGGTTTCCTTGCTGCCGTCGGCCGATTTCCGCATCACGGTCACGGCATTGCCCTTGGCTCGCACCGTGAAGCCACCTGCGCGCGTAATGACTTCCACGATGTCCATACTTGTGAGGTCCCTCGGAAACGCCAAGCCGCCGGGATTTCTCACCTCGCCAAAGAGAATGACCTCGCGAGGAGCAAAAGATACGACGACGAGCTTCACATCGGGCTTTTTCAAAATTTGCCGTTCCATATAGAGCGCCGCGATGGCCTTTTCGGCATCGCGGACGGTCAGGCCTGCGAGCTTCGTATCCTTGATGAGGGCCAGTTTGGCGACGCCAGCGTTGTCGATCAGTTCATTCGACGCCAACTCGGGCTCGTCATAGATGGTGACGGCAATTTGGTCCCCGACGCTGAGACGATAGCTGGGATCGGTGGCGAGCGAAACCGCCGTGGCCGTGGGCGCGACGCTGGTGGGTGCAGCCGCCGAGGACTGCGGCGCACCTTGGGCGGACGACGACGGAGTCGACTGGCCGAGGGCGGCGGCCAGGCCGCAATGCGCGAGGACCAAAAGAAAACGGCGGAAGAAAGTGATCATCGCGCGAAAGAATTAGTAGCGGCAGCCGACGCTGAGGCTGACCACATGATGGTCAAAGTTGGACAGGGCCGAACTCGAAGTGGTGCGGCGATAAGCGTAATTCAGATTCGCGTGCCAGACGCGGGCGAAACTATAGGCAAGGCCGGCTCCCGCGCCGAAGTTCTCGTCGTTGCGCGTGGTGCCGCTGGTGGTGGCGGCAGCGATCACGGGACTGTTGGTGGCGGGATAGGTGGACCGCGAGTAGATGGCGTTCGCATTCGCCATGAGATTATAGAGGAGTCTCTGGCTGGCGTGAACGTCCAGCGAGCTGGTGCTCACGGTGAGATTGTTGATGGTGAGCGTGCGGGTTTGCG
>JANYBX010000311.1 GCA_025360615.1 Opitutia bacterium | reverse complement strand
GCCGCCGATGATGCGCACGCGCCGGCCGCGCGTGAGCAGCGGGAGCACGCTCAATTCATGGCCGGAGGCGATGATGAGCCGCACCTCGGCGAGCTGGCGCAGAAACAACGCCTCGTCCTCCACGACAATGGCGCGGGCCAGCAAATCCTGCTGGTAGATGCGCGTCTTTTTCCCGGGTGGCACGCAGGCGAAAACGTAGCCGGAGAAAAGCGGCTTGGTGAAACGCTTCGTCTGCAGGCCGTAGCGGCGGACGCTTTCCGTGAGCGGCAGGTAGTGCGCGAATTTCTCGGCGGCGAGAAGCGCGGCGAATTTTTTTTCACAGCGCGGTTTCGTCTGGCAGACGAACCAGCGGGGTTCGCTGGCATCGGGCGCGGCGGCGGGCATCACGTCGGATTTTTTTCGGCGAGTTGCCGCAGCGCCCTCACATAACCCGGGAAACCCTCGCCGCTAATCATGCCCGTGCAGGCGCCGGCCGTCATGGAGGTTTGGCGGAATTTCTCGCGCTGCTTAATGTCCGAGATGTGAACCTCGATCGCGGGCAGGGCGACGCTCTTGAGCGCATCGTGCAGGGCGATGCTGGTGTGCGAGTAGGCGGCGAAATTCACGATGAAGCCGGCGATGCCGCCGTCGGCGAGCTCGTGGATTTTGTCGATGAGCGCGCCCTCGTGGTTGGATTGGAAAAACGTGACGGCGACCCCGAGGCGCTTCGCCTCAGCACGAACAAGTTTTTCGAGATCCTTGAGCGTGGCGGTGCCGTAAATGTGCGGTTCGCGGCGGCCGAGCCGGTTGAGATTGGGGCCGTTGAGGATGGCGAATTTTTTCATCGGGGGGAATGGTCTGGGTTTGATCGGCCGTAGGAGCGGCTTTGCGCGGCGATGGTTTGGCGAAGCAGAATCGCGGCGTAAAGCCGCTCCTACAGTGAGAGATCAGAGCGGGTTTTCCGTGGCGATGAATTCCCACGGGAGGCGGAATTTTTTCGCGAGCTCGGCGGCGAGGGCGCGCACGCCGTGGACTTCCGTGGCGTAGTGGCCGCAGAGGTAGAGGTTGAGTTTTTGCTCTTGGGCGACGTTGAACCATTCCTCGCGCAGTTCGCCGGTGACGAGCGTGTCGGTGCCGGCGGCGGCGAGCTCGGGCACGGCGCTGTTGCCGCTGCCGCTGCAAAAAGCGATCGCGCGCGGCGTGGGCGAACCGTATTCGAGCGCGATCACGCGCGGGTAGAGGGCCTTGAGTTTTGTGCGGAGCACGGAACGTTTTAACGTTGAAGGAGCGAGGCGGCCGATGGCTTCGCCGTCGCGAATCATGAACGGGAGCGCGGGCTTGAGGCCGAGTTGTTTCGCGAGGAGGGCGTTGTTGCCGATCTGGGGATGGCCGTCGAGCGGGAGGTGATTCGAGTAGAGCGCGCAGTCGCCGCGAATGAGCGTGGTGACGCGATCATAGACGGGGCCGGTGATCGGGCGGGGCATGTCCCAATACATACCGTGGTGAACGATCAGAAAATCGACGCCGGCCGCGACGGCTTTTTGAAACGGCGCGACACCCGCATCGACGGCGGCGCCGATTTTGGTGACGCGGCCGGAGTTGGCGACTTGGAGGCCGTTGAAGGCGCCGGGGGCATCCTTGTAGGAGGTGCGGCGGGTGCGCTGGTCGCAGTAGGCGACGAGATCGGGGAGCGTGGGCATGGGGGTTGAATCGTTCTCGTTCTTCGTTCTCTTACTCGTTCTCGAAATCAATTCGGAAGGAGAACGAGTAAGAGTAGGAGAACGAGAACGATTTTTCAGAGGACACCGAGCCGGCAGGCATGGGCGCTGAAGCCGGCGCCGAAGCTCACGAGCCAAAAATCGCCGGTGGCGGTGGAGGGCGTTTCGTCGCGCAGGGTTTGCTCGAGGGCGAAGAGCACGGAGGGGCTGCTCATGTTGCCGCACTCGCGGAGGACGCGGGCGCTGGCATCGAGGTGATGCGGCGCGACGACGGGCGCGAGGGCGGCGAGGACGTCGCGACCGCCGGGGTGCGCGACGACGCGGGCGACGGGGCGCGGGCCGCGCGCCGACCAGAGCCGGTGGACGGCGGAGGAGGCGAGCTCGGGCACGGAACGGTCGAGGAGGTTGCGAAGTTTGCCGTCACGTTGCTCGAAGCGGAGTTTGTCGCGGTCGGCGGGGAGGTGGAGCGTTTGAAAATCAAAGGCGCGTAGGGCGGTCGGGCCGGGCGTGGCGCGCCAGATCGTGGCGGCGGCGCCGTCGCTGAAAAGGCAGGCGCTGATGATGACGCCGGGATCATCGTCGAGGTAGAACGCGGCGGAGCAGATTTCGACGGCGATACAGGCGACGGTGGCTTTGGGATTCGCGGCGAGCACGTGGCTTGCGGCGCGGAGCGTGGGGATGGCGGCGCCGCAGCCGAGGCCGACGAGATCCTGGAGAAAGGTGTCGGTGCGCAGGCCGAGTTTTTCCGCGACGTAGCTCGTGAGGCCGGGGCAGAGGTAGCCGGTGCAAGTGCAGATGAGGAGGGCGTCGAGATCGGTGGGTTTGAGGTGCGCGGAGGCGAGGGCGGCGGTGAGCGCGCGGGCGGCGAGCGTGGGGCCTTCGCTGCGGAAAATGGCGTTCAGTTCGTCGGGGGTGCGGTCGAAAATTTTCTCGATCTCGGGCGCGGCGAAGTGGCGGGTGGCGATGCCGTGATCGCCGCGCAGGATGCTATGGAGGATGAGCCGCGAGCGTTTGTGGAGGCGGGTGCGGGCGGCGGATTTTTCCACGATGGACCAGCATTCCGGCTGCGTGAAGGTGGCGGGCGGGAGGGCGGTCGCGAGGGCGTGGAGAAACATGGGGAGGAGCAGCAGGTGCAGCAGCTTCGATGCGCTGCGGCCCGAATGGTTTCAAAGATTCGCTAGTGCAGCAAAGCGTAGAGCGGGCGCAGCGGGAGGAGACGGCTGCGGGCGAGCGCGGTGAGGCAGCGCTGGTGCCGGGGTTGGAGAAAAAAAGAATGCATGGCGCGGGCGGCGGTGAGGCGCGCGCGAAACCGGCGGCGGAGAGCGTGGTTCGCGGTGCGGCACGTGGCGGACCAATCGGTCTCGCCGCGCGAATAGGCGAGGAGCGGATCGAGGGCGGCCTCGGCGCTTTGAAACGCGAGCGCCATGCCGTTGCCGGTGAAGGGCGGGATGAGGCCGTGCGCGTCGCCGAGGGAAATGGTGTCGGGCGGCGCAGGAGTTTGCGGAGCGGAAAAACTGAGCGCGGCGACGGCGCAGAACGAAGCGGGATCGGATTCGACGGCGGCGAGACGCGCGGCGAGCGCGGGCAGACCGGTGGCTTCGAGGTAGGCGAGGAGCAGGGCGAGGTGCGTGCCGGCGAGCCGGCGCTGGCGGAAGAGGCCGCAGAGGTTGACCTCGCCGCCTTCGATGGCGGAGAGACCGACGTAGGCTTGGTCGCCGAGGTGGAGTTCGAGATCGCGGGTGAGCGCGAGACCGCGCGCGTGGATTTTCAGGCCGATCCAAGTCGCGTCGCCCCGACGGCGACCGTTGGCGAGGACGCGGCCGGGTTGCGCGGCGAGATCGGTCGCGCGGGTGTCGGTGCGGAGTTCGCCGCCGGCGGCGACGAAGGCGGCGGCGAGGCGGGCGTCGAGGGCGTGGCGGCTGAGGCCGAGGGCGGGCGAGGGGAGGCGTTGAAGGCGGATCGGAGTTTCGCGGTGAAACCACGCGACCTCGTGATGGTGAAGCGCGTCGGCGAGAAACGGCGCGAGGCCGAGGCGCGAGAGGGTGGCGGGGGCGAGGCCGGTGATGAATTCGCCGCAGACGCGGTGGCGTGGATAGCGGCCGGCCTCGAGGAGAACGACGGGGATGTTTTCCCGGCGGAGGGCGAGACCGAGAGAGAGCCCCGCGAGGCCGCCGCCAATAATCTCAATGGGCCGGGCGGGGTTCACGCGCGGCGGGTGGCGACCATGCGGTAGGCGCCGAGCCACGAAGTCGTGCAGCGCCAGGACCACTCGCGCGCAGCGAGGCCGAGCGCGTGCGGCAGCTCGTCGCCCCGGAACCCCGCCGCGATGCTTACGCGCGCATCGTGGAGTGTGACGTAGTTGGCGCGCAGCAGCGGGCCGAGCGTGGCGAAAAGGGTTTGGGAAACGCGCCGACGGGCGGGCTCGCAGGCGACAATGACGCGGGCCGCCGGGTGGAGCGCGGAGCCGAGCGCAGCGAGATCGGCGGCGGTGAATTGATGAAAGATGAGATTGCCGAAGATGACGGAATAGTCAGCGAAGCGGTCGAACTCACGCAGGTCGGCCCGGTGCCAAACTTGCGAGGAGGGCAGCGTGGCGGGGCGCGGCCAGAGATCGAGCCCATCGGCGGCGACGCCGTGCGCGCCGAGATGCGCGAGGAGTTCGCCCGTGCCGGCGCCGAGTTCGAGGGCGCGTGCTCCGGCGGGCAGGAGCGGGGAAAGGGTGCGCGCAAACCAACGGTGGCTGCCGAGCACGCGGTTCGTGAGGCGGAGATCGCGGCGGCTGTGCTGCGCGGCGGGGTGCCCGGGCGGGAGCGAATCGAGGAGTTCGGGCTGCAGCGTGCGTTGCATCGCGAGAGGAAGGTTGCGGGCGCGGGGAGCGCTGTCCAGTGTCCGCGCTCAATCTTCCCGCATGACCAACGCCGATCTTTCGCCCGTCGATCTCATCGCCCTCGCGGGCGAGAAATTTCCGCACCGCCCGTCGTGGGACGAATATTTCATGGCGACGGCGGTGCTCATGGCGACGCGTTCGAACTGTGAGCGGCTGCACGTGGGCTGCGTGATCGTGACCGGCGGCGCGCGGAAAAACCGTCTCGTGGCGGCGGGCTACAACGGCTTTCTGCCCGGCACGCCGCACGTCTCGCGCATCCGCGAGGGCCACGAACAGGCGACGGTTCACGCGGAGCAAAACGCGATCGCCGACGCGGCGCGGCGCGGCAGCTCCGTCGAGGGCTGCGTGGCCTACGTGACGCACTACCCGTGTATCAACTGCGCGAAGATCATGGCGGCGGCGGGCATCGCGGTGATCAAATACCGGACGGACTACGCGAACGATCCGCTGGTCGCATCGCTGTTGACCGACGCGGAAGTGACGATTTTGAAGCTGTAACTTTGACGCGGGCCCACTGCGCGTTAACGGTAACGCGTCCGCTTCATCATGCGCGAACGCCACAAACCCACCAAGGAATCGCTCGCCGGCGCGCTGCTGCTCGCGCATCCCTCGCTGCGCGACCCGAATTTCCGGCGCGCGGTGGTGTTGATGTCGGCGCACAATCCGGACGGGGCGATGGGCGTGGTGCTGAACCGGCCGCTGGGTCAGCGGCTCGGCGAGTTGAAGGGCGAGTTTGCGCTTGGTCCGCTGGCGGGCGTGCCGCTCTGCCAAGGCGGGCCGGTGGAGGAAAAGCAGCTCGTGCTCGTGGCGTGGCAGACGCGCGACGACGGGTTTCGGCTGCACTTCGGCATCGAGCCGGACAAGGCCACGCAGCTCCTCGACGAGGACGCCACGGCGTTGCGAGCCTATGCGGGCTACTCGGGCTGGTCGGCGGGGCAGTTGGAAAGCGAGTTGAGCCAGAGCACCTGGGTCGTGGTTTCGGCGCCGACGGATTTGTTTTCGCAGCCGATGGATGAGACCCTCTGGCGGACGCTGCTGGTGCGCGAAGGCGCGGAGTGGCAGCTGCTGGCGGATGAGCCGGATGAGCCGGGAAAGAACTGATTTTTTCAGCGGGCGAAGCGGAGCGCGACCGGCCGGACTATTCAGTTGACAGAGGAGCGGGCGCGCTCTGTTTTCACGCGTTTTATGAAAGTCGTTTCCTCCATTAAATCCGCCAAGAAGCGTCACCCGGCGTGCCAAGTGGTTCGTCGCAAGGGCAAGATCTATGTGATCAACAAGGTCGAGCCCCGTTACAAAGCGCGCCAAGGCTAATTAACCCTCTTCCTTACCAACGTGAAAGCCGAAGGCCATCCCTCCCTCAACAACGTGTGCTTCCTCGATGTCGCGAGCGGCAAGCGTTTCCTCACCAAGTCCACGATGAAGTCCGCCCGCAAGGAAGTCATCGATGGCACCGAATATTTCATCGTCATCCGTGACGTCACGATGGATTCGCATCCCGCCTACACCGGCGAGAAGCGCCTCGTCGATACCGCGGGTCGCGTCGAGAAGTTCACGAACAAGTTCAAGCGCGTCTCCACAAAGAAGTAAGCACGTTTTCGAACCGGATATTTTCAAAGCCCGCCGGCGACGGCGGGCTTTTTTGTTGCCCGAAGGAAAGCGGCGCGGCGTCGTGAAGGCGTGAGTTCATTCAAGATCATCGCCTTTGACTGCGACAGCACGCTCAGCGCCATCGAGGGCATCGACGAACTCGCGCGCGTGCGCGGACCGGAGATTTTCACCCAAGTCGAGGCGATGACGAACGACGCCATGAACGGCAAACTGTCGGTCGAGGCGGTGTTTGGCCGGCGATTGGAAATCATCCAACCGCGCCGCGCCGATGCGGAGGCGGTGGGGCGACGCTACATCGAAACCGTCGAACCCACGGCGCGAGCGACGATCACGGCGCTCAAGGCGCGGGGCTGGACACCGTTGATCATCAGCGGGGGATTTCGCCCGCTGATCGCGCCGCTGGCGGAGTATCTCGGCGTGGGCCAGATCGAGGCGGTGGATTTGTTTTTCAACCCGGACGGGAGCTATCGCGGTTACGATGCGGCCTATCCTACGACGCGCTCCGGCGGGAAACCGGAAATCATCACGCAGTTGAAACGGGAACTGCAGCCGGAGAAATTTGTGATGGTCGGCGACGGCGTGAGCGACCTGGAGTCGAAGCCGGTGGTGGATCGCTTCGTGGGCTTCGGGCGCTACACCGCGCGGGAAAAAGTGCGGACCGCGGCGCACGATTTCATTTACTCGCTGGATGAACTGATGGGGATCATCTGACGGGATTTGGATTCGCTCGTCGGACCGGGTTCACTATGGTTCACGACTGAAATGCTCGTCAGCACCGCCCAACTTGCCCTGCACCTGAACGACCCGGCGTGGGTGATCTTCGACTGCCGCCACGACTTGATGGACGTGGCGCGCGGCGGGCGCGTCTATCGCGAGGGACATATTTCCGGAGCGCATTTTGCCTCCGTTGATGGCGACCTCTCGGGAGCGAAGACCGGCGCGAACGGCCGCCATCCGTTGCCGGCGGCGGAGGTCTTCGCCGCTTTTCTGGCGCGGCATGGGGTTTCGGCGGCGTCCACGATTGTCGCGTATGATGACGCGGGCGGGCTCTACGCGGCGCGGTTGTGGTGGATGGCGCGCTGGATCGGGCTCACGCAGGTGGCGCTCCTCGATGGAGGGCTGCCGAAGTGGATCGCCGAGGGGCGCGCAGTCGCGCAGGAAGTGCCGGTTGCAAAACCGGCGACGCTGCGCGCGCAGGTCGATTCCTCGCAGGTGTGGAGCGCGGCGGACGTGCTGGGGCATTTGTCGGACCCGGCGTTTGCGTTGGTCGATGCCCGCGCGGCGGAGCGCTACCGCGGCGACGTCGAGCCGATGGACCCGGTGGCGGGGCACATCCCCGGTGCGGTGAACCGATTTTATAAAACGAATCTGCAGGCGGACCTGACGTTTCGTCCGGCGCAGGAGTTGAAGGAGGAATTCAACACGCTGCTCGGAAATAAATCTCCCGCGAACGTCGGCCACCAATGCGGCTCGGGCATCACGGCGTGCGCCAATCTTTTTGCGATGGAATATGCGGGACTGAGCGGCTCGAAACTTTACGCCGGCTCGTGGAGCGAATGGGTGGCCGATCCGGCGCGGCCGGTGGTCACCCCTGCGCGTTAGGCAATATGACTCTGATCGGAGGACTGGCAGCGGGATGGCTGGAGTAAAACACCGTGTCGACCATGCGTTTTCTTCCTCCGCCGGAGCGCTGTGAGTTGCTCGCCAATCTGGCGCCGCGCTTCGGTGGCACGGTGGAAATTCGCGGTGCGGCGACGACGATGAAGTATGCGCTGCCCGTCCATGCGACCGACGAGGTTCGGGAGTTTTGGCGACCGGAGGCGTCGGTAGCAATCGCGTCGGAGTTTGTCGGGCGACTGCCGGGCGGGCGCGTATTTTGTTCCGGCATCGTGCTTGCTCCGGATGGGAGAAGCGTTGCCCGCGATGTGTCGTTGGATTTTGGGAAACCGTTTTCGGAGCACTGGCTGCTCACCTATGAAAAGATCGAGCCGCCGCAGCCGGTCAGTGGCGCGACGGCGGTGATCGCGACCACGCTGGGAATGGGCTACGGCCACTGGCTGCTCGATGAACTTCCCCGGCTGCTCGCGCTCGACCGAGGCGCGGTTGACACGTTGATCGCGCACACGACTCCGCCCTTCAGCCGCCTCGCTCTCGCGCAATCTGGCTGGAAGGGCGCGGTGCTTCCGGCGGATCGCGGCACTCATTTCGAATGCGAGCAACTCATCGTCCCGAGCCTGATCGGAACCGTGAGTGAGCCGACGCGACGCGGGCTGAACCTCATCACGGAATTTGCCGCCGCGGTTCACACCGAGACATCGAGGTTTGGCGAACGCATTTATCTCACGCGCGAAAACGCGCGCCGCCGAAAGATCACCAACGAGCCGGCGCTGTGGGCGGAGCTGGAACGCGCGGGCTTTTCCAAAGTGCGACTGGAGGAGTTGACGTGGCCGGAGCAGATCAATGCGTTTCGCCATGCGAAAATCGTGGTGGCGCCGCACGGCGCTGGACTCGCGAATCTGGCGTTTTGCCGACCGGGAACGAAGGTGGTGGAGCTTTTTAACCGCGCCTACGTGCACGGCTGCTACTGGCGGGTGGCGGTGCTGCAAGGGTTGGACTATCGGCCGATTGTCAGATCGGGCACGGAGCCGTTGTCACAGGCGACGAGCTGCAACCGACTCGATATTGACGCGGATGTCGCGCAAGTGCGGGCGGCCTTGCGGTGAAACGCGTGGGTGCTGCGGCGGTAGAGTTCGGCGAAGCGCTATCCGCGAAATATTCGAGGAGCGGATTACACTCAGTTCTTCCGCGTCGAGACTTCGATCACGTCGTGGGGGGCGGCTTCTTTTTGTCCGGCGGGGCTCACTCGGATGTAGCGCGCTTTGGCACGCAGCTCGGGCAAGGTCGCGGCGCCGAGGTAGCCCATGCCGCTTTGCACGCCGCCGATGAGCGTGTCTAAATTGTCGTCGAGGTAGCCGCTGACTTCCTTCAACGCCTCGATGCCCTCGGCGGCGACTTTGCGGACTTTGTCGTTTTTGTCGTGGCCGTAGCGGGCGGCGCTGCCGGCTTTCATCGCGGAGAGGCTGCCCATGCCGCGATATTGCTTATAGGTTTTGCCGCTGATCTCCATGATCTCGCCGGGCGCTTCACGACAGCCGGCGAGGAGGCCGCCGCAGATGACGGCGTCGGCGAGAGTGAGGGCTTTCACGATGTCGCCGGATTTCGTGATGCCGCCGTCGGCGAGAAGTTTCACGTTTTTGTTTTTCGCGGCGGTGCGGGCGACGTAGAGCGCGGTGAGTTGGGGGATGCCGACGCCAGCGACGATGCGCGTGGTGCAGATCGAGCCTGGGCCCTGGCCAATTTTGATGGCGTTGGCGCCGGCATCGG
>JANYBX010000279.1 GCA_025360615.1 Opitutia bacterium | reverse complement strand
CGGCTCGCCGCCGCTGATCTGGACGATGTCGGGCTCGGCTTCGTTGCGCACGACGGCGTCGAGCATGGTCTCAACGTGCGTGAGCGAGCGGTGCGTCTGGCGCTTGGGCGAGGATTCGGCGTAGCAGATCGGGCACTGGAGATTACACTGGTCGGTGATCTCGACGAGAGTGAGGCAGGAGTGTTGCTCGTGATCGGGGCAGAGGCCGCAGTCGTAAGGGCAGCCGAAGCGCGTGGGTGTGTTGAAATGCGCGGGCATCTGGCCGGGCTTCAGCGTCGTGCGGCAGAGTTTGTAGTAGGGAATGTCGGTCGAGATGAGCACGCGCTCGAAGCCATGGTCGGGGCAGTGCTTGTGGAGGAAAACCTTGTCGTCCTGATAGACGACTTTGGCCTCGACCTTGCGGAGGCATTTTGAGCAAAGGCTATTCGTGAGCTCGGCGAAGAGATAGGAACGGTCCATCGGAATTTATGATTTAGATTTATGATTTGTGATTGGGTCGGCGCGTGGGAGGCGACGCAGCGAGAGGAGGGCGAGAGCGATGCCGAAGAGACTGGCGAACTGGATCGCGCTCAGGCCGAGGAGCGGAGTTTCACGGGGCTTGATGAACTCGACGGCGAAGCGGAATGAAAAATAGCCGGCGAAATAGAGGCGAAAGAACGCGCCCGACGGCAGCGTGCGGCGACGCGTGGCGAGCGTGAGCACGGTGGCGAGCGCGAGGACGAAGAGCGATTCGTAGAGCTGCGTGGGATGGCGGGCGACGCCGTCGCCGAAGTTCACGCCCCATGGGAGCGTCGTCGCGAGGCCGTAGGTCCGGTCGCTCAGGCCGGTGAGAAAACAACCGACGCGGCCGATGGCGGTGCCGAGCGCGAGGGGCCAGACGAAGAGGTCGCCGGTGGAACGCGCGACGCCGCAGATTTTTTTGGCGAGTTCGACGCCGGCCCAGCCCCCGAGCAAGCCGCCGACGATGGTCTTGCCGCCGAGCAGCGCGGCGGGATCGCTGCGGGCGAGCGCGAGGTAGTGGTGTGGCGACTCGGCCCACGCGAGAAGCTTCGAGCCGGCCCACGCGCCGAAGACGCAGCCGACGAGCAGCCAGAGATTCGTTTCGAGGGGAAGCGCGGCTTCCTTCGCACGACGACGGAGGGAAAAATAAACGCGCGCGCCGACGAAGTAGCCGAGGGATTCGAGGACGAGATGCGGGTGCAGCCGCAGGCCGAAGAATTCGAGGTAGTGGGGAAACGTCATCGTCCTGCGGCTGAGCAGAAGGCGGGCTGCGGCCGGCGCAAGCGCGGTTAACGCGGCAGGCTCGACGATTGAGCCTGCAACGGTTACGCGCGCGACTCGCCTTGCCGGCCCAGGCAAGGGGTGTCATCAAAGTCGCATGTCGAGACGCGCCCTGTTGGCGTGCCTGTGCACGCTGTTCGTTTCCGCCGGCTTCGCTGCCGAGCTCGGCGTGGGCTCAACGCGCGACGAGGTGATCGCGCAGCTGGGGGCGCCAAAATCCACGACGCGTGCGGGCGCGCGCGAAATTTGGGGCTACCCCAATGGCCGCGTCACGCTTGTCGAGGGCAGAGTAGCGAGTATCGACTGGAAGGGCGCACTGCCGTCGTCCGCCGCGCCTGCGCCGCCCGCGCCACGGTCGGTGGCACCGGCAGCTCCGGCCTCGCGCGAGGTTTGGTTCACGGATTTTGCTGCGGCGCAGGCTGAAGCTGCGGGCAGCAAACGCCGGCTGCTGGTGCTCTTCACCGGCAGCGATTGGTGTCCGCCGTGCATGGAGTTCGAGGCGAAGGTGGCGCATGCGCCGGAGTTTCTTAATCTCGCGAGCACTGCCTTCGTGCTCGTGAAACTCGACTATCCGCGCAGCACTCCCCAAGCCCCAGCCGTGCAGGCGCGCAATGAGAAGTTACGCGTCAACTATGGCGTGAACTCCTATCCCTCGCTGTTGGTCATCAGCGCGGATGGAACCAAAAGTGCGCTGGTTGACACGCGCCGCTCGCGACCGGCCGACAACGTGGTGGACTTCTACGTGCAGGCGGTGGACGAGGCGCGTCGCGCCAAGGAAAAATCCGGGTTCTGGCCATGGTGATGCAGGCGCGGACGCCGCGCCAAGCTCGGTCCCTAGTTGAACGCCTGCCGTGAATTTGTCCTGAGATACTCGGCGATCTCCCCCGCGAAAATTTCCCCGAACTCGGCGCGCTTTTTTTCGCCAATGCCGGGGATGCTTTCCATCGCGCTGACGCTTTCCGGATACTCGCGCGCCATCGCGCGAAGCGTGGTGTCGCCAAACACGATGTAGGCGGGAACCTTGCGCTCGTCGGCGAGGCGCTTGCGGAGGAGGCGAAGTTTCTCGAAGAGGATTTCGTCGCACGCGATGTCACCCTCGCGGCGGACGGTGACGCGTTTCGATTTCGGCGTGTCCATCGGCTTGGTGAGGGTGATCCGCGTGCGGGCGCGGAGGACGGCCATGCCGGCCTCGGTCATTTCGAGGGTCGCATATTCGCCGCTGCCGATGGCGACATAGCCGAGGCGCATGAGCTCGCGGCCGACGGAGGACCATTGCGATTTCGAGAGTTCCTTGCCGATGCCGTAGGTGGTGAGCTGGTCGTGGCCCCAGCGTTGGATTTTCTCCGTGGCTGCGCCGGTGAGGACTTCGATCACGTGATTCATCCCGGTGTTAAAACGGCTGGCCTGCTGGATGCGATAAACGCAGGAGAGAAATTTCTGGGCAACGAGGGTGCCGTCGAAACTCTCACGGGGCTCGCTGCAGTTGTCGCACGCGCCGCAGTTATCGAGCGGAAAGGTTTCGCCGAAATAGTTGAGCAGCTCGGCGCGGCGGCAGGCGGGATTCTCGGCGTAGTGGACGATCTGGCGCAGCTGCGCGCGGGCGATGGCGCGCTCCTGCTCGTTGGTGATCTCGTCGAGGAAGTGCGTCTGCTTCGCGATGTCGCCGGCGCTGAAGAGCAGCAGGCAGTCGCCGGGCAAACCATCGCGGCCGGCGCGGCCTGTTTCCTGATAGTAGCCCTCGATATTTTTCGGGAGGTCGTGGTGAATGATCCAGCGGACGTTGGGTTTGTTGATGCCCATGCCGAAGGCGATGGTCGCGCAGATGATGCGGGTGTCGTCGCGGAGAAATTGTTCCTGGTTGCGGGCGCGTTCGTCGGCGGCGAGGCCGGCGTGGTAGGCGCGGGCGAGGAAACCGCGGCCGGCAAGCGACTCGGCGACGCGCTCGGCGGTGGCGCGGCTGGCGCAGTAGATGATGCCGCACTCGCTCTCGCGCTTGCGGACGAAGTCGATGATTTGCTTCAGCGGCTGATCCTTGGGGACGACGCGGTAGGTGAGGTTGGGGCGGTTGAAACTCGCGACGAACACCTCGGGCTCGCGGAGTTTGAGATGCGTGATGATGTCGGCGCGCACGCGGCCGGTGGCGGTGGCGGTGAGCGCCATCATGGGCACGTCGGGCAGCGCGGCGCGGAGTTTCGCGAGTTGGCGATACTCGGGGCGAAAGTCGTGGCCCCACTCGGAAACGCAGTGCGCCTCGTCGATGGCGATGCAGGTGACGTTCCACGCTTTCAGGTTTTCGATCCAGCCCTCGAGCATCAGCCGCTCGGGGGCAACGTAGAGGAGTTTATACTCGCCGCGATGGAGGCCGCGCAGGCGGGTGCGGGCCTCGTCGGCGCCGAGGGTGGAGTTGAGAAAAGTCGCGGCGACGCCGCTGGCCTGCATGGCGTCCACTTGGTCTTTCATCAACGCGATGAGCGGCGAGACGACGACGGTGAGGCCGGGACGCGCGAGCGCGGGAAGTTGAAAGCAAAGCGATTTGCCGCCACCGGTCGGGAGCAGAGCGAACACGTCTTTGCCGGCGAGGGTGGCGTCGATGATCTCGCGCTGGAGCGGGCGAAACGTGCCGTAGCCGAAGGTGCGCTTCAGGATGCCGGCGAGATCGGGAGAAGTGGCGGTGGGCATCAGGAGGCGGCGAAAGATTTCAGGCTGAGGGCGAGGCCGGGGAATTTGCGGAGGAGTTCCCTGTCTTCCGTCAACAAATGGGTGCCGAGAGCTTGGGCAGTGACAATAAATTGAGCGTCGTAGGCGGTGATTTGATGGGTGGTGGCGATGGAGAGCGTGCGGAGCGGGTCGGGATGCTGCTCGTGGGGCGCGAGGCGCACGACCGCCGAGCGCCAAGCGGTCTCGGCGGTGCGCAGGTCAAAAGCGCCGAGCCGGACGGAGGTCGCGAGGACGTTAAGAAATTCGTCGCGCCAGAGTCGGGGCGCGGCCCACGCGGGATCACGATGGAAACAGGCCTCGGCGAGGGCGGACAGGGGGCCCGCGATGCACAGGGCGCCGATCGCATTGGTGTCGGCGACGATCACGGGCGCCCCTCCATCCGAGCACGACGGATGAAGGCGGGGGTGAGTGGGATTTTTGTTTTCACCGGCACGGGCGGGAGCAGGACGGAAGCGGGATGCGCGGCTGGTGCGTTCATGCCGCGTTCGAGCGTGAGGAGGGCCTCCTGCTGGAGGCTGCGGCGCTGGGCGAGGGCGTTTTGCTTGAGGCGCCGGTGGACGGCGGGGGGGACGTCTTTGAGGAGGATGGCGGGCATGGTGGGAAGCTAGTGAAACGCTAGCGTTTCGCTAGGAATTTTTTTTGCGCGCCCAGGTTGATAGGGCGGAGCGGAAGATTGTGGACGTAGGCGAGAAGCGGTCTTGCGGCGCGAGGGGCTCAAGCCATGTCTGATCGCCGTGCCGACCTATCTTTTTCGGGCCAAGGATCAGCAAGGGAGTGGAGTCCACGACCGAATGGAGGCAGGCTCTCTCGCTCAAGCGCGCTACATCCTCGAGATTCGCGGTTACAGCGACATCGAATTTTTGAACGACGAGCATGGAGATGACATCCAGCGCGCTACCCTTTCGGGCACGGGAGTTTCACCGCCGGATCCGGCCGTGTGGACGGTCGAGAACGAGGCAGCGGCATGGCGACGCAAGGGCATCGGCGCGCATTTGTGGTGGGCGTTTAAGCAAAATCTGATCGTGCTCGGTCCGCTCGCCTATTGGAACTGGTGCTCCGTGCGCAGTGGTCGGCCTTACAGTGGGCTGGACTGGGTGGGTTTCGTCGCGACGCCGCTCTATCTCGCGTATTTCTTCCTGCTGTCGCTGCCGATGATGATTTTTCAGCAGTTGCTGCGGGCAGCGGTGTGGTGCGACTGGGCGGAGGTGCGGCGTTACGTCCGCTGGGCGCGTGGCCTGCGCCGGCTCATGATCACAGGCATCCCCGAGTCGGAACTGGATTTTCGCGAGGCCTATGCCACGGCGGCGGACGGGCGTGTGGACGAGGCGCTGCGGTCGCTGGAAAAATACCGCGGACACGCGGACATGGCGGAATATATTTTTCTTGCGCGCCTTTCGTCGGTCTATGAATACGCCGGACGTCACGACGAGATGATCGGCATGCTGGAGGAGTCGGCCGCGAAAGGCCCGGGTGGGGCGAGCGAGTGGATCGATGTCGCCATGGCCCGCGTGCGGCACCGGCGCGACGCGGTAGGCGCGAAAGCCGCGTTGGAGCGCACGGCGGACAAGGAAATTCCCTCGTTGGCCGGTGCGGCCCTACTGATCTGCCGGGGGATGATTGCCTCCGAGGAAGGGGAGGACTCACGGGCGTGCGAACTACTAAACGAGGGCGTGGGTAAGCTCGATGCCTTTGCGGGCAATCCTTTGATCCAAGTCGTCGTCAGCGAGGCGAAGTCGTATCTTGTGATCTCACGCGCTCGTCTTGGCCAGCGGGATGGGGCGCGCGCGGATTTCGCGGCGATTCGACCGCTGCTCGTCGCGCGCAAGGAGGTCCAGCTCATTGAGCGCTGTCAGGCCGCATTGGCGGGCTAAGCGCGGGGCCGGACAGCGTGGCGGGCGGGGAGGATTCAGCGCAGGCCGAGCCAGTGCGCGAATTCGCGCACGGCGGGCGCGACGCGGTGGCCGCGGCGCACGCGGCGGGAGGCGATGAGAAGTTTTTGGTTGGCGCGGTCGGCTTTGGAATCGACGTGGCCGACGAGTTCCGCGCCGGAGAGAATCGGCAGCGCGTAGTAGCCGCGCGTGCGCTTGGCGGCGGGCGTGTAGACTTCCCACGTGTAGTCGAAGTTCCAGAGCTGCTTCGTCAGGCGACGGTCGTAGATCAGTGGATCGAGCGGCGCGAGCAACCGAGGCGGAGGAGAAGAATTTTCGATTTTCGATTCTTGATTTTCGATTTCGGCGAG